>DASWCA010000018.1:0-2272 GCA_036390355.1 Acidobacteriaceae bacterium | reverse complement strand
CCCATTGCGGACATTTGAGCGGTCGGCTTCCACCTTGCCGCGTTTCTGTTCCTGGCACAAAGCTGACGTTACTGTCGCTCTGGGAATGTCCGCTGTTGAGGGAAAAGCGGACATCAAACATTCGCTGTATGAGGTCTGTTTTTGACCCCAAAGCGGACGCGAGACATTGCATTCGCCGGCGCAGAGGTTGAACTTGCTAAGTTCCAGTGTTGTGCGAAGATGGAACGGTGTCTGGTTGGGCTGCCAATCGAGTTCGCGCGTCGTCTTGTGAACGGAGAGTTGCTTGAGCGAGCCGCTTCACCCCGCCGCACCCCATCAATTGCCGTCATTCATCACCGCGCCGGGTGACACCGATGTCTTGATGGTCGTGGTCGGCATTGTCCTCATCGGCGCCGTTCTGGCGGTCGGCAATCTCTATCTACATCTGCATACGCTGCCGGAGCGGATGGCGCACAAGTCACAAAAGCTGCAATTCGAAATCGTGGCCGTGCTGGGTTTGCTAGCGCTATTCACGCACAACCACCTCTTTTGGGTAATCGGGCTGTTTCTTGCCATGGTTGATTTGCCCGATTTCGGCACGCCGCTGCGCAGGATCGCGGGATCGGTCGATAAGATGGCAGGCGTCGCAGCGGAGGAAGACCCGGCTGAAGCGCCAAATGAAGCCGCCAGTCACGCCGCTGCTACCGCCGACGCGGCGAGGCCCGGCGCGGCCAAGAGCGAGGTGCAGGGCCATGCTTGAGGTGCTTCTCTGCTCTCTGCTGACGATATTTCCGGACTATCTCTATCGCCGCTACAGGCAGGGAAAGCGTCTCGGCCACGAGATCACGCTCTATTCGGTGTGGTTCGAACTGCGATGGGGCATCATCACCTGTCTCATGCTCACCGTCGCGTTGATCACAATGATCTTCTATTTTCATCCGTCGACCACGTCCGCAACGTTGTTCTATCGGACCGTTCCGATCGTTCCCGAGATAACCGGCCGGGTGGCGGAGGTTCACGTCGATGTCAGCGCTTCCGTCAAGAAGGGTGACGTGATCTTCAAGCTGGACAGCGCGAAGCAGGAGGCATCACTGCAAACGGCCAAGCAGAAAATCGCCGAAGTCGATGCCTCCATGCTGGCGGCGCAGGCCGATATTCTTAAGGCGGAAGGCCAGCTCGAGGAAGCAAAAGGCGCGCTGAAGCAAGCTTCGGATGAAATCGACACCAAACGCGAACTGCAGAAGCGCAATCCGGGCATTGTGCCACAGCGCGACATTGAAAAACTCGAGGTGGCCGTAGCCGGTCGTCAGGGGTCCGTCGACGCCGCGTCCGCTTCGAAACAATCCGCGATGACTCGCGTGAGCGCGCTCCTGCCGGCGGAGAAGGCGAGCGCGGAAGCAGCGCTGGCCGAAGCGCAAGTGGATCTGGACAAGACCATCATTCGCGCTGGCGTGGACGGACGTGTCGAGCAGTTCGCACTGCGGCCGGGTGATGTCGTCAATCCAATGATACGGTCGGCAGGAGTTCTCATTCCTGAGGGTGCCGGGCGGAGCACGCTTTTGGCGGGATTTGGGCAGATCGAAGCTCAGGTCATGAAGGTCGGAATGGTGGCCGAAGCTACCTGCATCTCCAAGCCGTGGACGATCATTCCGATGGTGATTACAAACGTACAGGACTACATCGCAGCGGGCCAGTTCAGGGGCGGCGAGCAACTGGTCGAAGCCCAGCAGGTCGTGCGTCCGGGCACGGTTCTCGTCTACATGGAACCGATCTACCAGGGCGGCCTTGAAGGCGTGACGCCCGGAAGCAGTTGCCTCGCCAACGCCTATACTAGCAACCACGACCTGATTGCCTCAGGGAAAGTCGGGTCGTTCAAGAGCTTTGCGTTGCATGTCGTCGACGCCGTTGGGCTGGTGCACGCCATGCTGTTACGGATTCAGGCCCTGCTGCTCCCGATCAAGACTCTTGTCCTGAGCGGGCACTGAGTCCTGTTGAACTGCCGTAACGGGAGGTTGCGGTCATTGGCATGCCGCAGGACATCGCCGACGCATCCTGTTCCTGGCCAGCGACCGGTCGTCCTATGTTAACGGCGACGAGATCACGGTCGATGGCGGTTACGCCAACACAACCAAGACCCGAACCGGAAGAAAGTTGCCCGTTTGCACCGACTGCAACTATAGTGCGCCCATCGGTGACAAGAACACGCGAATCTGCGCGCGAGACTGGCTCTTGCAAGGAGTTGGATGCACAGATGACTGAAGGTGTGAGGGATCAGCCTGATCGTCCAAGCGCT
>DASWCA010000017.1:0-2073 GCA_036390355.1 Acidobacteriaceae bacterium | reverse complement strand
GCTCTACTGCGGGCGAGATACCAGGGACCGCGGCCGCTGCCGGCCGTGTTCCTGGCAGCCCATGTTGCGACCCCGTTTGCGACAAGTGCGGCCCGGCGGCGCCGTGGTGTTTTCCACTGGCGCCAAAGAGCAGCCCGCAGTCGCAACCGGACCCAGCGAGTGAGCGCGATCAACACTTGGGGTGTTTCGCAGAAGCCGAAATAGTTGCGCCAACCCCGCATATACGGAGCCAACTCTTCCATTGTCGTCATGATGCTGACACCTTTGGCCCTGCGCGTGATGTCCCGGATTCTTCGCTTGAACCGTTCCAGAGATTTCGGCGCGATCGTGCGCTTGATGTCCGAACCAGCCGTAAAGCCGAACCCGAGGAACTTCCGTTCCTGCGGTCGTGCCACCGCACTCTTTGCCTCGTTGACCTTGAGCTTGAGCTTTTGCCTGATGAAGCGCGTGATGCTCTCCATCACCCGCTGGCCCGCGCGTTCACTGCGGACGTAAATGTTACAATCATCCGCATAGCGAACAAAGCGATGCCCACGGCGCTCGAGCTCCTGGTCGAGTTCATCGAGCAGGAGATTGCCTAGCAGTGGCGAAAGAGGACCCCCTTGCGGAGTCCCTTCCACGCTCGGGCTGACCAGCCCGTTCTCCATCACCCCGGCATTCAGGAATGCCCGGATGAGTTTCAGCAGCCGTTTGTCCTCGACGCGCTTGGCGATCTGGCCCATCAGTTTGTCGTGATTGACTCGATCGAAGAATTTTTCCAGATCAAGATCAATCACCCAGCCGTAGCCATCCGCGATGTACTGCTGCGCCTGCGCCACGGCTTGATGTGCCGACCGATGCGGTCGAAACCCATAGCTGTAATGGGAAAACGTCGGGTTCCACTGCCTCTGCAGCACCTGCATCACCGCTTGCTGGATGAAGCGATCCAGCACAGTTGGGATGCCAAGCTTTCGCACCCCTCCTGCAGCCGGCTTCGGGATTTCCACCCGCCTCACCGGTTTCGGTTCGTAGGTCCCATTCAGCAACTGCTCCCGAATAGCCGGCCAGTGTTGCTTCAGATGGTCCCCAAGCTGATCGACGGTCATCCCGTCGACGCCTGCACTACCTTTGTTGCTCCGCACTTGCCGCAATGCTTGCTTCAGGTTTGCTCGTTCACACACGTCCTCCATGATTCGACTCGTGTTGGCTGGGCGTTCGGGCTCACTTACCGCCGAAGGCGATTCGATGTCTTCTCGTCCGACCTGCCGGGCTTCACCCGTCGGTGCCGATGAGAAGTCCAGTCCCAACTGGAGATTCAGCCGCTTGTCGCCTTCAAGATTCATGTCCTACTAGCCTCTCCTCTCGTTCGGGCCTTCAGCCACCGTTCCCGGCTCGGCCTGTCTGTTGCCTCCACCTTTCGGTTCGGAGTGCCTCACTAGCCTTGCCGACGACATGACCCACTACGCCCTCTGCTGACTTCTGCTCTGCGGTCAGATTGCCTCGCGGCACTCTTAGTCGCCGAAGCGACACAGGGCAGATCTCCCGGGGTAAGCTCAGTCGCCTTCCGTGCACAGCTGCCGGATCTACGCCTTGCATCCTTGATGGATAAGGACTTCGCGGTACGTTGCCCACTCGTCCGACGCTCGCGCCTTCTATCCGGTTCTTGTCCATCAGCTCGCACGTTTGCTCCGCGCTTCCTTCAGACCCCGCCTCGCGGCGATAGCCCTTGCGCATTGCTAACCCTTCACCTCCATCAGGTTGGGTGGAGGACTTTCACCTCCAAGCTACTGAGCATGCCCGGCACACAACGAAGCCGCTGGCGCGGCAGTTGAGGGGCAGTCGCAGTACTCGCCTCCTGTCTGAGAGGATCGTGGGTGTCAAAGCCCAACCCTTCAGACAGGAGGTTTTCCGATGGCTGAGATCAGCCCTCTTCGCCGCCGCATGATCGAAGATATGACGGTCCGCAATCTGTCACCGGCGACGCAGCAATCCTATCTCCATGCGGTGTCGAAGTTTAGCCGCCATTTTGGTCAGTCCCCGGACCGACTGGGTTTGGAGGAAGTGCATGCCTTCCAGCTTCATCTGGTCGCGACA
>DASWCA010000016.1:0-52864 GCA_036390355.1 Acidobacteriaceae bacterium | reverse complement strand
CATTTGGTCTCCTAAAAGTTCAACGACTTCTCTCGGTTCTTTTGTCTGTGCGGATCGAATTGCGAACCCGCCTGATACGGAATCAGACTCTTTATTACTGCCGGCTTTTCTGCTTTGGATCCGATCCTGACATATCCGGATCAAAGGACGGTTAAGATCGAAGGCCGATCAGCCAATTAATTGCGCGCTCGCAGGTGCGTCCCTGTCGTCACGCGTGCAAATTCAAGGTATGGAATAAAGCCTACCCTGCTTCCGCTACACTGCATAGAGAATAATGTTCATCGATGAAGCAAGAATTCGCGTCAAGGCTGGAGATGGCGGCAACGGCTGTATGGCCTTTCGCCGCGAAAAGTTCGTTCCCCGGGGAGGTCCGTCCGGCGGGGACGGTGGTCACGGTGGAGATATCCTCATGTCGTCCTCACTTTCCCACAACACCCTCGTCCACTTCCGTTTCAATCCGGAGCATAAGGCCGAACGGGGAGGCCACGGCCTGGGCTCCAACTGCTCCGGCCAGGCCGGCGAGCACACCACCCTCAAGGTTCCCGTCGGCACCATGCTCTACGACGACGCCACCGGTGAGCTTGTGCACGACTTCACCCAGCCCGGCGACACTATCGTCATCGCCCGCGGAGGACGCGGAGGACGCGGAAATCAACACTTTGCCACCAGCACCCACCAGGCGCCGCGCGAGCATGAACTCGGCCGCGCCGGCGAGGAACGCTCCTACCGCCTCGAACTGCGCCTCTTGGCGGATGCCGGGTTGGTCGGCTATCCCAACGTCGGCAAATCTACGCTGATCTCGCGCATCTCTGCCGCCAAACCCAAAGTCGCCAACTACGCCTTCACCACGCTCGAGCCCAATCTCGGCGTCGTCCAGGTCGGCGATTTTCCCCACGAACTCTCCTTTACCGTGGCCGACCTTCCCGGCCTGATCGAAGGCGCTCACCTCGGCCACGGCCTGGGCATCCAGTTCCTGAAGCACATCGAGCGCACCTCGGTCATCGTCCACCTGGTCGATGTCTCCGACTCATCGAACCGCCCCGACCCGGTCGAGGATTTCAAGGTCATCACTGCGGAACTTAAGTCCTTCGATCCGGCGCTCGCCGCCAAGCCCACGATCCTTGTCGCCGCCAAGGCCGACGTCGCCAATCCCGACAAGCTCAAGAAGCTAGCAGCCATGGCGAAGCGCCGGAAGCTACCCTTTTACACCATATCCGCAGTGACGGGCGAAGGCATCGAACCCCTCCGATACGCAATCGCAGAGCTTGTCACCGCGCACCGGCCGGCTCCCATCGACCTTGCAGGCGCGAAACCCGCGGCCGCGGTCAAACCCAAGCCCGCCTATCCACCGCCCGCCCCCCGAGCCCGCGGCCGCGCCCGGTAACTCTCCAGGGGAGACGTCCTTGCCTTGATCACAAACTGGACACCCAAATTCGGCATTCTGCCAAGCACCTGCATCCGGACACAAATCTTTCTATAGACTTGTAGCTGCGCTGCTCTAGCGGGCGGCGTCAGCGTCACATTTTTTGAGGATCATTCATGAAGCTTCGGTACCTTGCCACTGTCGTCGTTCTAGCTCTGACGACCGTCGCCGCTCATGCTCAGACAGGCATCTACCTAAATCCGATCGCCATCCGCGTAAGCAACTCGGTCGCGGACACTGGCCCCTTTGCCTTCCTCGGCCAGAAATCCACCTCGCAGGTCTTCTACGGCTACGACCTCGGCGGCTACTACGACTTCTTCCACTCCGGCAAGCTGGCCACCGGCTTTGACATGCGCTTCTCGGATCTGCACGCCAACAATGCCATGCTCAAGAACTTCCTGATCGGCATCCGCGTCTCCGGCACCCCATTTAGCCGTCCAATCAAGCCCTATGTCCAGGGGTCAGTCGGGTACGGCACCTCCAAGGCCCCCCAAAGCACCGTTCACGTTGGCAAAGCTGCCTACGCTGTCTACGGCGGCGTCGATTACACGCTGGCGCGTCATGTGGACTTTCGCGTCTTTGAAATCGGCTACGGATCCCAGACTACGGTCAGCAGTGGCACAGTAGGAGCGGGTGGTAACGTCGCAATTCCCTCTTCAAAACTGATCAGTTTCAGCTCTGGCCTCGTCTTTCGGTTCTAGCGGCAAATTCCCTCCAAATCCCGCTGAATTTGCCCTCTCGGAGGCCAAATTCGAGTGGTTTGCGTGGCCTTTTTTCCACTCGGGGAATCTTTCCGCTATAGAAATTTGCTGACATTACCCCTTCTCTTCTATATGCTCATCGGTGCGCCAAAACTACTCGCAAAAGGAACATTGATGAAACTGCGATCCATAGCTCTTGCTCTGTCTGTCATGCTCGTATCTGCCGCTGCCAAAGCTCAATCGGGTGTCTATATCACCTTTAACGCCCAGCAGTTCACGCAGGACGGCATCTATGCGAATCCTGGCATCCACGGCAACGTGGACCGGCCATGGCTCTACGGACCCGGCTATGGAATTTATGCCAACATCACCCGCCTTCCCTACCTGGGTAAGCTCAAGACTGGACCCTTTGCGGTGGGTATCGACGCCCGCGGAGAGACCCTCCGCCTCAGGGAGTATGGATCCGGCCTCAATCGCCAGGACGGTCTCTTCAGTCTGCGGGTCGCTCCCAAGAAGCAGCTCATGGGGACTACCCCTTACGTGCAGGGCGGCTTTGGTATCGGCCACACCCGGATCCCGTTCGCGACCCACTACTCCAACAACTTCGTCTACCAGTTCGGCCTCGGCGTCGATCGCAGGCTGAACAAGCATTTTGACTGGCGCGTCGTGGAAGCGACCGCCGGATTCCTCGGCGACTACAAGGTTGGCACGGCTGCAAACCAGAGCAACTACCTGGTCACGCTCGGCACCGGCATCGTCTACCGCCTGCGCTAACCCACTCGAAATTCCAGACGTAACCCCTTTCAGAACGTTCCCCTGAAGGGGCGGTAAAGTTCCGATCAACTCCTCCCACCCCCAATCTGCTCTAACATGGTCAGAATGCGCGTAGCCTTCTTCGGCGGCACGTTCGACCCGATCCATCGCGGCCATCTCGCGGTCGCCTCCGCAGCCGCCGACGCTTTCTCCCTCGATCGCGTCCTCTTCGCCCCAGTCGGCAACCAGCCCCTGAAATCCGAAGACCCCACCGCCTCCTTCGCCGACCGCATGGCAATGACAGCATTGGCCCTCACTGACCCGGCAACTCGTAACCTGCGCCCCGCAACCTGCAACTTCCTTGTCTCCAACCTCGACGCGCCCCGCCAAGACGGCACCCCAAACTACACCGTCGACACCCTCGCTGCCCTCGCCTGCGAATACCCCGCCGCAACCCTCTGCGTCCTCACCGGCGCCGACAGTTTCCTCACCCTGCGCAACTGGCGCTCTCCCGCGCAGCTCCTCGCTCTCGCCGAGTGGATCGTCGTCTCCCGCCCCGACTTTCCTCTCACGCCTGAGTTCCTCGCACGCCCCGAGTTCTCCCTCACCCCCGCCCAGCGCGCCCGCGTTCACCTGCTCACAACCGTCCACGAGGACGTCTCCGCCACCGAACTCCGCCACCGCCTCCGCGCCGGAGACTCCTGCCCCGGCCTGCTCCCTCCCGCCGTCGCTGCCTACATCCAGGTACACCACCTCTACCTTTAGCCGCACACATCCTCTAGACTCATCCGATATGGCCGACGGCAACGAAAAATCCGGTCCGCAGACGCTCGCCAACCTCTGGCTGAAATCCCGGCCCTCGCGACCCACTTCCCCAACGGAGCCTCCTCCCGCCGAGTCTTCCTCCGCCGAATCCGCCACCCCTAATTCTCAGATGGGCCTGCTCTTTTCCTCCCCAACCGAAACCCCAGCCCCGCCACGCTCACGCCAGCGCAAATCCGCACGAGCACTCGCATTACCCGACGCCACCTCCTCACCCACCAAACCACGGCCCCGCTCTGCCCTCGCCCTCAAGCCCACGGCCCCGCCGCCCACCGAGCGCCGCATCTGGACCGTCCGCGATCTCGTCACCGGCATCCGCCAGCGCGTCGAGCGCGAGTACCAGGACATCTGGGTCGAGGGCGAAATCTCCAATTGCCGCCCCGCGCCCTCCGGTCACATTTACTTCACACTCAAGGATGGGGATGCCCAGCTCGCTGTGGTCCTCTTCCGCAGCCAGGCCCAACTCCTCCGCTTCCACCCGCAGGATGGTCTCGCCGTCCTGGCCCGCGGTCGCGTGTCGGTCTACGAATCCCGTGGCCAACTCCAACTTATCGCCGAGACGCTCGAGCCGCGCGGTGCCGGCGCACTCCAACTCGCCTTCGAACAGCTCAAAGCCCGCCTGCTCGCCGAAGGCCTCTTCGACAACGCGCGCAAGCGCCCGCTCCCAGCATTCCCGCGCTGCGTCGGCGTCATCACATCCACCGGCGGAGCCGTCCTCCACGACATCGTCAAAGTCATCCGCCGTCGCCACGCGCGCCTGAACCTGCTCGTCTACCCGGCCGCGGTTCAAGGCCCCGCATGCTGCACCACAGTCGCCACCGGCATCCGCTGGTTCAACGCGCACAAGGATAAAGCGGACGTCATCCTCATCGCCCGCGGCGGCGGCTCCCTCGAAGACCTCGCCGGATTCAACGACGAGACCCTCGCCCGCACCATCGCCGCATCCGAGTTGCCGGTCGTCTCGGCAATTGGCCATGAAACCGACTTCACTATCGCCGACTTCGTCGCCGACCTCCGCGCCCCCACTCCCTCTGCGGCCGCCGAACTCATCACCGCCGCGCAGCACCGCATCGAGGAGCGCGTGCAATCTCTGGACGGCCGCATCCGCCGCGCAATTCGCTACCAGCTCATCCTCGCCCGCCAGCGCTTCGGCACACTCTCCATCGCGCAAATGCAAAATCGGTTGCAAACTCTCATCGGCCGCCGCGGCCAGCGTCTCGACGACCTCCGCTACCGTCTGGAGTCCGCGGCCAACCGTCGTCTGCGCATCTCCGCCACACGCATCGCCACGCTCACCGTCCGGCTCGATCGCCACAACCCAACCACCCGCCTCGCGCTCGCCCGCCGCCGTCTCGACAACGCGAACCAATCGCTCGACCGCACCGCCTTCACTACCATTGCTACCCGCACCACCCGCCTCGACCACGCCGCCGCGCGCTTGCACGGACTCTCGCCCCTCGCTGTTCTCAATCGCGGCTATGCCCTCGTCTACGCCCCCGACGGCACTCTTCTGCGCAACGCCAGCGACACACGACCCGGCCAGACCGTTCGCGCACGCCTTGCGCAAGGCACCCTTGAAGCCGAAGTAACCAAAACCGAAAGTTAGTTACCAGTTACAAGGCTCCAGGGCCCCCACAAATTTCTGCAACGCCCAAGACGCGTATCCACCCCTGGTACCTGGAACCGAGTACCTAGTACCCTGTATCTATGAAGAAATTGTTTGGAACGGACGGCATCCGCGGAGTCGCCTGTCAGCCTCCGCTGGATCCGCCTACGATTCACGCGGTCGGGCTCGCTCTCGCACATCACCTCGGCAGCGCCCCTCGCGTCCTCATCGGCCAGGACACACGCGAATCCTCCGACTGGATCGCCGCCACGCTCACCGCGGGCCTTACAGCCGGCGGCGCCACCGTCGAGAGCGCCGGCGTCATCACTACTCCCGCCGTCGCCTTCCTCGCTCGTGCGCATAAATTCGCCGCCGGCATCGTCATCTCCGCCTCGCACAATCCCTGGCAGGACAACGGCATCAAGCTCTTCGGTCCTGACGGCTTCAAACTCCCCGACGCCACCGAACTCGCCATCGAAGCCGAAATCTTCCGCCACCTCGCATCTTCAACTGGCAACCAGCAACCAACAACCAGTAACCCTCCTCCCGTAAACGACGCCGACCGCGCCGAATACATCCGCTTCCTCCTCGCCGCCGTCCCCTGCCTCTCACTCGACGGCCGCCGCATCGTCGTCGACTGCGCCAATGGAGCCGCCAGCGCCATCGCGCCGCAACTCTTTGCCGAACTCAACTCCAACGGCGGAGGCGAAGTCATCCTCACCCACTCTTCGCCCAATGGCCGAAACATCAACGAGAAATGCGGTGCCCTCCACCCCGACATCGTCGCCGCCGAAGTCGTCGCGCAGAAAGCCTCCATGGGCATCACCTTCGATGGCGACGCCGACCGCGCCCTCTTCGCCGACGAGAACGGCACCGTCGTCAACGGCGACGCCGTCCTCCTGCTCGCCGCCCGCGACCTCACCGCCCGCGGTCTGCTCACCAACGCCACCGTCGTCGCCACCACCATGTCCAACATGGGCCTCGAAGCCGCGCTCAAGCGTTCAGAGATCAAGATGCTCCGCGCCCCGGTCGGCGACAAGTACGTCCTCGAACAGATGCTCGCCACCGGCGCAGCCCTCGGCGGAGAACAGTCCGGCCACATCATCTTCTCCGGCCGCTCCACCACCGGCGACGGCCTGCTCACCGCGCTCCTTCTGCTCGACATTGTCCACCGCGCGGGGGAGACCCTCGCCCAACTCACAGCCGACCTCAAGACCTTCCCCCAGGTCATCGTCAACGTGCACGTCCGCGAAAAGCGTCCACTCGACCAGATCCCCGCTGTGGCCGCCGCCATCGCCGCCGCCGAACTAGCCCTCGCCGACACCGGCCGCGTCGTCATCCGCTACTCCGGCACCGAAGCCCTGGCCCGCGTCATGATCGAAGCCGAATCCGAGCCCCTCATGCACCACCACGCCCAAACCATTGCCAACGCCATCCGCACCGAACTCGGCGTGTAAGGAATTGGAGCAGGCTGTTTACGTAAGGCAAGCGCAATTATCACGCTTGGGAGCATAGCGGACTGTCGAAAACGAGCACTGGTATCTAAATGAGGGAGAGGGTTGGCTATCAAAGCGCTGATGGTAGATGTGGATGGCGTTCTAATCGACGGGCGGCCAGAAGACGGGCGTCACTGGCACACATCCATTGAAGAGGATCTTGGATTCACTTCTGACACCCTTCGTGAACAGTTCTTTGCTCCTTACTGGGAGAACATCGTCCTCGGTCGCGCTGGATTGATGGAACATTTGACGACTGCACTCCAGAAGATCGCTCCACATGTAAGTCCGGCTCAGTTTGTCTCTTATTGGTTCGAAAAGGATTCGCGTCTCGTCGCCCCTTTGCTGGAGGAACTTTCGTTGGCTCGCTCCATGGGAATTCGTGTGTATTTGGCGACCAATCAAGAACACTTGAGAGCTACCTATCTCATGGAAGAACTAGGTTTGGCAGAACATGTAGATGGTATCTTCTATTCCGCACGCCTTGGAGCAAAGAAACCTGATATTGAATTCTTCGCGAAGATTCAAGCAGCGGTGGGGCTGTGCGGCGAAGAGATATTGCTCATCGACGATAGCCGCCAAAACATTGAGGCCGCGCTAAAGGCGGGATGGCAAGCGCTTCATTGGACAAGGCACGGTTCACCCACCGTCGTGCGCAGCTTGTGTACATGATCTGCCGTTGAAGAGCTCCAGCCCCAATAATTGTAAAGTTGAGGTTTGTCATTCCAATCAAGCATCGATACCGATAAAGTCGGCTTGTCGGAAGCGATCCATTTCAAAGAGGTCGCCGCCATTACTGATCATTGGACTCGGAAGGGCACGCGTTCACGCGTGCCAGAAACCAGCCGCCGCGCCAGCAGCTTCCGCTCTGCCGAAGGCCGGAATGGAGCGCGTAGCGCGGAATGACCTGTCTTTCGAACCACAACTAAGCTGGCTGGTCCACCATCAGCCTCTTCACCTTCTTCCGCCTCGTCCGCGATGCCACCCAAAGGTCCCGCCCCGCCTGCAACTCCATCCATACAGCGGCATCCAGCCCAAACGCCTCCGACAGCCGCAAGGCCATCTCTGCCTTCACCCGCGTCTTGCCTTGCATCAGCCGCGAAAGCGTCCCCCGTGCCACGCGAAGATGCTTCGCAATCTTCGTCACGCTGTGGCCAACCATGAACTCGCGTACCAGCATGCCCGGATGCGCCGGGTTGTACATTCGCATGACGATCTCCTAACGGCAACCATCATAGTCACCGCACGCTCCGGCACTGGCCGACGAGCTTTACGCGGCCTTCCGCTGCTCCGGCGTCGCCCGCAGGCGCAACTTTCTTGCTATTCTTCCGCGAAGCCACCCACAAATCCCGCTGAATCTGAAGGCGAAGCCATATATCAGCCTTGATCCCGAAGGCTCCCTCCAACCGAAGCGCCATCCCCGCGGAAACCGCGGCCTTTCCATTGATTACCCGCGAAAGCGCGGCGCGAGTAACTCCCAGGTGCTTTGCCAACTCGGCAATGGAGCGATCGCCCATCTGGTCCTTGATCAACATGCCTGGATGTGCCGGATCGTACATCTGCATAGCTCCTCCTTAGTGGTAATCCTTGTAGTCGACAAGCACTGCATCTATACCTTCGAATGTGAAGGTCAATCGCCAGTTCCCGTTCACACTCACGGCCCAGTGTCCGGCCATGTCGCCCTTCAACGCATGCCAGTCCCAGCCATCCAGATTCATCTCCGCGGGAGTCTGCGAAATGTTCAACTGCGCTAGCAAGAGCTTCAACCTGCTCGCATGTTTCGGCTGAATCCCCGCCTTAGATCCCGTCCCAAAGAACTTCTGAATGCCTTTATGCCGGAAATTCTTGATCACCCAACCATCGTATACCGCAACGCTACGCTATACGGATATATTTTCGCTGCTGCAACATCGTCCATTTCCAATTTGGGCGTGCAATTCTAAAAACCGCCGCTGAATGCTGCTTGACACGCACGATATAATCAAAGAAGGATCAGATAACAACCAGCGTCGTGCCCGAGGGTGACTCAGGCCGGACCTGCCACTACCGCACTTCCAACCCTTTCCGTCGGAAACCACGACCATAAGGCCTCTATTCTAACGATTCTCAGGATAAGTACAATCGAATGAAATATTTGCCTATAACACCCATGGAATCAAATATTTGCGAGGAGCAATTTTGGCATATCATTGTAAACAAGCAACTTAAGACCACCCCCCCGGGGGGGTACCCCACTGACGGGTACAGACCGGGGACATATCTGACACTCGAATCTCGAACCTTAGACCTCAACCTTAGACCTCGAACCTCGAAAGCTATCATCGAATCAGGCCGCGCATGAACCCGACTCTCACCGAAACCGACATCCTGGCCGCCCTGCGCGACTGCTATGACCCCGAGATCGCATGCAGCATCGTCGATCTCGGCCTCGTCCACGCCATCTCTATCGCGCCCGATCCCGACGCGCCTGGCGCCGGAATTCCCGGCGTCCCTCCGCGCCACCGCGTCCACATCGCACTCACCCTCACCGAGCCCAACGATTCCGCCGAACAGCAGATTGTCGCCCAGATCGAGGGCCGCCTCGCCGCCTTCGAAACCATCAGCCACACTCACATCGAAGTCGTCGACGAGCCACGCTGGACTCCCGAACGCATCTCCGCCGAAGCCCGCACGCGCCTTAGCCTTGCTGTAGCATCCAATCAACCAAAAAATGCCCTCATCCAAATCCAAACCAACCCCGGCAAAACCCATGCTTAGCGTCGCGCCCAAATCCACGCGCCCGCGCGATCTGCTCAAGCTCACCGAGTTCCCGATTCACCCCTTCGATCAGATGCACGGAGTCGATACTTCCGGCCTCGTTCCCGCGAAACACCTCGTCACCGGCCACGCGAACGACGAGCACGTCACCGCCTACTACGGCGTCGCACCCAGCATCCTGCGCACCCTCATCGATCAGTGGCGCGAGACGATTCCGCCGCACCCGATCTCCCGCTACACCTTCATCGACATTGGCGCAGGTAAAGGCCGCGGCCTGCTCGTCGCCAGCGAGTACCACTTCCGCAAAGTCATTGGCATCGAGCTGAACCCCTCGATGGCCGCCATCGCGCGCGAGAACGTAGCCCACTGGACCCAGACTCATGAGGCCGACTTCACCGCCCCGCGCCTCGCACCCATCGAAGTGCTCGAGCAGGATGCGCTCGACTTCGACCTTCCCACGACACCCACTCTCCTCTTCCTCTTCCACCCGTTCGAGGCGCCCGTGCTCAAGCAGCTTCTCCGCAACATCGAGACGCAGTTTGCCAAGCGCCCGAATATGCTCGACCTGATCTACGTCAACGCTGAGTGCGCGAATGTCCTCGACCGCAACCCAGCCTTCACGCAACTCTTTCTCGACAACGTGCGCATGTCCCCCGCGGATCACGCGGCTGACCTCGAAGCCATCGCCCGCCAGAGAGAATACGGCTCTACCGGCGACGAAGAATGCGCCATCTACCGCTACACCGGCCGCGCCAAAGGCCCCATTTTCACTCCCGCAGCCTAGTTTTTCAACCGCACAATCAGCCCGCGCTCGTCGCCTTCGCCGTGCTCCATGTAAATCTCGCCTGCAGCCATCTTCACTACGCTCTCAAATCGCTCACCCCATTCCACCAGCACAAGCGAGTTCTCATATCCAGCCATTTCATCGAGGCCGAGAACCGCAATCTGCTCTTCTGTCTCCAAGCGATAGAGATCGAGATGAAACAGCCTAACCTTCGTTCCCACATATTCGTGGACGATGGTGAACGTTGGACTCGTCACCTCGTCCTCCGCCGCGGCTCCCAAAGCCGCAGCGATGCCCTTCACCAGCGTCGTCTTGCCTGCACCGACTTCGCCGCGCAGGATCACCACCATCGGCGGTTGCAGCATCTCCGTGATTCGCTCGCCCAATGCGAGCGTTCCCTCGACCGACCTCGTCCTGAACCTTCTCTCTCTCATCGACCCTCGCCGTTCAACCCACAAATCCAGGTAAGTCCATCCGCGTCCTTCGCACGATAGCGAAAGGCGTCCGACAGATGTGTCACCGTGTCGGTCGCAAGGACTGTATGCTCGTCCATCGCATGCGCCGCAAAGTCCGCGGCAAGTCCATGCAGGTAGACCGCTGCCTCAACCGCACGCGCGACGTCGGCCGGAAACTGCGCCAGCATCGCCGCGACGATCCCCGTCAGAATGTCGCCGCTGCCGCCCTTCGCCATCGCCGGATTGCCGCTTGTATTCACCGCAACGCGCCCATCTGGATGCGCGACGAGAGTCCTCCATCCCTTCAGCACCAGCGTCAGCTTGTGCTCTGTCGCAAACCTGCGCGCGAGGCCAATCCGGTCCGCCTCGACCTCCTTTACGGTCAAGCCAGTCAGTCGCGCCATCTCTCCCGGATGCGGTGTCAGCACGAGCACACGTCCTTCGCCGTTCAGCAATTCTGCCCTACCATCAAACGCGTTCAGAGCGTCCGCGTCGACCACCAGCGGCAACTTCGTCTTGGCGATGAGTTCACGTGCAAATGCGCTGACATCTCCGCGCGTTGAAAGTCCCGGACCAAGCGCAACGACGCTGATCCTCTTCTGCTTGATCACCGCGTCGAGGCCGTCGGGACCGAGATTCTCAGGCGATAACGAGCCATCTGTCCCCTCGCGCAACGGAGCGAGCATGAGTTCCGGAGCGACTCCGGCGACAATATCCACGATGCTTGACGGCACCGCTGCCGTCACCAGCCCCGCACCCGTCCGCAGCGCCGCGAGAGACGCCATCGACGGCGCGCCTGCCGTCCCATAACTTCCGCCGACGACCAATACATGGCCATACTTTCCCTTGTTCGCATTAATCTCGCGCGGCTGTTCGGCGATCGCCTTCGAGTCTCCAGCCCAACTCAAGCCGCTCGCCGAAGCGACAGCATCTGAAGGAGATCCAATCGACGCCACCACCACCGGGCCAAATGTCCCGCCGGTTTTGCTTGAGGCAGTCAGGTGGCCGAACACATGCGCCATCTTCGGCGCGGTAAACGTCACCACCGCATCTGCTCGATAGGCGCCCTCAACGGTCTGCTCCATCGAGTCAGAATCCCAGCCACTGGGCAGATCGACCGCGACCACGGGAGCATCCGACGCCGCCGCCAAATTGCGCAAGACAGCAGCCAGGCCTCGAAGGGGCGGCTTGAACCCCGTCCCGACCACCGCATCAATTAGTAACTCTGCACCGGCAATCCTCTCGTTCTCTGCGGCGAGTCCCGCATCGTCGACTACCGGCCGCACGGTCACAGTGGGAGCCTCGGTACGCAGTCGCTTCAGCGCTCCAGCAGCGTCACCCTTTACCTCGTCGTCGGGTCCGAGCAGCAGCACTTGCACACCGATGCCTGCCTGTGAAAGCAGGCGAGCCGCAACCATTCCGTCTCCGCCATTGTTCCCCTTGCCGCAAAGAACGACGATGCGCTTCGCAGCTGAATACCGCCGTAAGCAAAATCGAGCAACGGCGCCGCCCGCGTTCTCCATCAGTGTCGCAAGGGGTACTCCGAACTCCTCGGCCGTCCGCCGGTCTGCCGCAGCCATCTCCTCTGCTTTCAGAATGTTCATCAGTCCCTTCTACGCGCTTTCCGTCGCAACGCCAAGTCTTCCTCGCAACCCGCTCCTGCGCAGAAGTTGCGCGAAACACCACCGAACCAGCCCGTGTTTACCCATCTGTAGTCAGGAGGCCGTTATGAAAATCGCAAATGTAAAAGGTATGGTTGCAAAGTTGATGATGGTTGGCCTCGCAGCAGGCGCATTCGTGGCAGCAAGTTCCGCAACGGCACAGGCCCAGCAATTCGCAGTTGGCGTCCAGTTCGGTCATCCCGCGTACGTTACAACCTACGCATACGACCGCGATGGGTACCGCTACTATGATCGCGATGGCCGCCGCTACTATGACCGTGACGACTATCGCCGCAGCGAAGCGTTCCGCGAGCATGAGGCACGAGAAGCCTTCGAGCGCCGCCAAGCCTATCTCCGGCACGAGCAGTGGGAACATGAACAGTGGGAGCGTGCGCATCACTTTGATCGGGACGACTACTATCGCCGGTAATCAGTAGCCCTAGTCACGGAAAGACGTTCGCAAGGCCGGCTGCGGAACCCATCCCGCACCGGCCTTGCCGTTTACGTCCTCTGGTAAATCAGATCTCCTTAATAATTTCTCAACCGAAACTATTTCCCAACTGAACCATCGACAGTGTATAACTCTCCTGCGATTCTCACCGCGGTCTTCTCCGCGCTCCGCCGTGCGAGTCTCGCTCACGATCTGCCGCGTCTTGTTTTTTCAGTGCGGCTGTCCCCTGGAGAGATTTCTATGCGTCCTTCCCGCGTTATCGCCCTCGCCCTCGTCATGCTTCCACTCACCTGCATCGCGCAGACCACGCCGGGTGGCCCGATGCCTCCGCGCAGTTGGGTGGATAAGGATACAGGTCATCGTGTCTGGAGGTTGAGCGACGAGGTGAACTCCGGCGGCTTCTACTTCAACGTCAACGCGTATACGCCGGATAACAAGCAGATGATCTATACAGCGCCGGATGGCATCCACGTGATGGACCTCGCCACGCGTCAGACGAAACTGCTGGTGCCGAATCCGCCGCACGCGGAAGGTGTCCAGCCGCGTTCGGAAGGTGGGCCAGGCCGAGGCGCGGGAATGGTCCATGCGCTGGTTGTGGGACATAAGACGAACAGCGTGTTTTTCACGAAGACGGATGAGGTCGGCGTAACTGCGGTTTACAAGTCGGACACCAATACCGGAGCGATTCGCAAGCTCGTAGACCTGCCCGCCAAGAGGAACATTGTCAGCGTCAACGCAGACGAGACTCTGGTCGCAGGAACGTACATCGAAGGCGACGCGACCGGGAAAGAGTACGGATCGAATGTGCCCGCACCCGCACAGCCCGCTGGCGCAGCGGACAACAAAGTCGCCAACGCAGTGCAGGGGCCGCACTATCAGCCGACCAACAAGGGCGCGATGATGGAGGCGCGTCTCGCTGCCCGCTTGCCGCTCGTGCTGTTCACCATCCGTCTGGAGCCTGGACCGAATGGCGAGAAGCCCGGAGCGGAGACTACACTGCTGCACTCCACCGACTGGGTCAACCACCTTCTCTTCTCGCCCAGCGATCCGCAACTTCTGATGTACTGCCACGAAGGTCCATGGCAGAAGGTCGACCGAATCTGGATGATCCATACCGACGGCACCGGCAACACCCTCATCCACAAGCGCACGATGCTGAACGAAATCGCGGGACACGAGTTCTGGGGTCTGGACGGGGAGACCATCTGGTATGACTGGCAACCGCCCAAAGGCGAAGACTTCTACCTCGCCGGCTACAACCTGAAGACAGGCAAGCGCACCGCATATCACATGCAGCGCGATGAGTGGTCGATTCACTTCAACCTGACCAAGGACCTCGACATGTTCACCGGCGACGGCGGCGACCCCGGCCAGGTTGCCCGGGCGAAGGATGGCGAGTGGATCGAGCTGTTCCATCCGCAGCTCTTCCCCGCCGGTCCAGGCGCACTCAACGAGCCGACCTTCTGGCAGCCCGGCGTCTTCCACTCCGAGCGCCTCGTCAACATGTCGCACCACTACTACCGCGAGGAGCCGAATGTGCGCTTCTCTCCGGATAAAAAGGTGGTGATCTTTACTAGCAACATGTTCGGTCCAAGCTACGTCTTCGGCGCGGAGACGGAGAAGGCGGTCAATCCTCCGGCAGAGGATGTGGTCTCAACGCCGGAGCTGGCGAAGAAGTTCAACCCCATGGATCCGCCAAATAGCAAAGGACCGATCGCCCCGCGCCCGGCAGAGAGTCGATAGCTGGCCAGATCAAAATTTGTGGAACATGAAGAAGGCGCCGAGCACCAGGCATCCGAAGGCGACCGCGTGGTTCCAGTGCAGGCGGTCGCCGAAGTAATACACCGAGAAGACTCCAAACACGCTGAGCGTGATCACCTCCTGGATCACTTTCAACTGGTCGGGAGAGTAGCTCTGTGATCCGAGGCGGTTCGCCGGCACCTGCAGGCAATACTCGAACAGTGCAATCGCCCAACTCACGAGGATCACTTTCCACAGCGCAACTTCTTTGAATTTCAAATGCCCATACCAGGCGAAGGTCATAAAAATATTCGAACCAATCAGCAGCATTATTGGCCACACACGAACGCCCATCCCAAATCCTCCGAAGAACTGTTTTCCTGAAAGCTCATAAGATGCTATTACGATGTCTCTTGCCTTAAATCTAACCCGCATACGGGAACGAATTGCCGACGCGTGCCGTCACGCCAATCGTCCCGAGACCGAAGTGGCGCTGATGGCCGTTACCAAGATGCATCCCGCTGAAACTGTAATGGAGGCCTTTGACGCGGGTTTGCGCCTGTTTGGCGAGAACCGTGTGCAGGAATGGCAGGAAAAATTTCCCGCTATGTCCGAACTCTTTGCCGCCTCGCCGGAGAACTCGAACTCTGCGCAGGTTCACCTCATTGGCCCGCTTCAGTCCAATAAGACCACGCGCGCCGCGGAACTCTTTCACGCCATCGACTCGGTCGATTCGCTCAAGATTGCCACTCGCCTTAACACGGCTGCGGGTGCCCTCAACAAAAAACTTCCGATCATGATTGAAGTCAAACTCAGCCATGAGGAGTCGAAGCATGGCATCTCTCCCGCCGAACTTCCAGCCCTGCTCGCAGCGCTCGCGCCGCTCGAATCGATCATTCCGGTCGGCTTGATGACTGTGCCGCCGTGGTCCGAAGATCCCGAGCCGGCACGGCCTTACTTCCGCGAGCTCCGCCGTTTGCGCAATGCTTCGCTCGCCGGCTGCCCTACGCTCACACAGCTCTCCATGGGCATGTCCAACGACTTCGCAGTCGCCATCGAGGAAGGCAGCACCTGCATTAGGATCGGCACTGCGCTGTTCGGCAAGCGACAGTACCCGGCCGCCGAAGCGACGAACCAATGACTCTTCCGATCACAATCCGGGATACTCCAGACGGCTGCGTCCTGGCCGTGCGCGTTCATCCTGGCGCCCGGAAGAACGCCATCACGGGAGTCCACGACGGCGCGCTGAAGATCTCGCTCACCACCCCGCCCAGCGACGGCCGAGCCAACGACGCGCTCATCGCCTTCCTTGCAGAGCGCCTGAACGTTCCGCGAGCGCGGATAGCCCTTCTCACCGGCGCAACCAGCCGCAGCAAGAGCCTGCGCATCGCCGGCCTTACCGCGCCACAGGCTGAAGCCGCGCTTCTGATCCATCTGGCCTGATCCCACGACGAAAAGCTGGCGCTATCATAGCCGCCAGCCTCATCGTTCGTTGGTCTGCACACGCTATTTCGGAGTCACCACACCATCGGCTCCGAGTGTGACCGGCTTGCTGCCGTCGGTCGTCGTCACTTTGAACCCGTCGGTCTTCACGTCCGCGTACCCGACCTGGAAGCCCTTTGTGGCCTGGATGTCGACATTCTTCAGCTCGATATCGACCACGTGCGACTCGGGCAGGCCAACGATCACACCAGCCCACGCACTGTTAATGCTCTTCACATTCTCGATCCGTATGTTGTGGAAGTGGGGAGTCAGCCGCTGCACCTCGGCTGCCGCCACTGGACCATCCGGCATCGCCTTCGGGTAGTACTCGCTGATCAGAATCGACGTCTTGACGCCATCCATGGTGATGTCTTTGAACGAAATGTTGCTGATATCGTTGCCGCGGTCACGGTTCGATTTGATGCGAATGCCCTGGTCCGTCCCTTTGAAGCTGACGCGCTCTACGTGGACGTTCTGCACGCCTCCGGCGACCTCACTGCCAATCGAAACGCCATGCCCATTCTCGAATGTGCAATCGGTGATGGTGATGTTCTTGCTCGGCGCATCCGGGCCGGGCGAGTTGATCTCCCCACTCTTGATCGCGACGTTGTCGTCTCCCACGCTCGCAAACACATGGTCGATCACAATATTGCTCGAGCTGAACGGATCGATCGCATCTGTGTTTGGCGAGTGTGGCGCCAGGACGCGGATGTTGCGAAACACCAGGTCATCCGCATAGTACGGAACGATCTGCCAGAATCCGGAATTCTGCACTGTGACGCCTTCCATCTTGATGTGCTTTGAGTGGTCGAAGACCACCAGCATCGGCCGCGGCCTCGCGTTTCCCAACACGCCCGCATCCCTGGCCCCACGGATGTACTCCCACCAAACGTGCCCGTTGCCGTCGATCGTGCCTTCGCCATTGATCGTGATGTTCTCTGCGTTCAGTGAGCTAACCAGCGGCTGGATGGTCGGATGACGCGCGAACGTCCCTTTCGGGAAATCCGGAATGTCCGGCGAACCAAGGAGCGTCGCGCCCTTTTGCAGATGCAGCGTCATGTTGCTCTTTAGCAGGATCGGCGCGATGACAAATGTTCCGGCGGGGACTTCGACCGTCCCGCCACCCTTGCCTGCGGTGCAGTCGTCAATTGCCTTTTGCACCGCGACCGTATCTTTGGTCGTGCCATCGCCCACTGCGCCGTATTTCTTCACGTCGCAAACCTTGCCCGCCGCCAGGACCGGCAAAGCACATATGCTCACTACTAACCCCACACCCAACGCCGCGACAAACGACACTCTGCCAAAAATTCTCATTGCATCTCCTTACGCCTAATTGCGCTCGGAGCATCTTACCCCGATGGTCCTACCACTTGCCAGACCATTCCCAGGTATTATCCGGCAGAATGGCTAATCGCCGCGTCACGAGAGAAAGGGCCGACAGATCTTGTTCTTGTCGGCCCTTCGGTTGCAATGGCGTTATATGAGGTGTGCTTAGCCCTTCCGGTAGCCGTTCGTATATCCCTTGACGAACGCCTCGCGGAACTGCTGTTTGAATTCATCCTTGCTCAGACCCTTGGGGGCCGTTGCGTGCTCATACGCATCGGATTCGGTCGGCTCGAACTTTTTGCCTCGCGAGGCATCGGCCTGCCCCTGGTTGAAGCCGGCCGCATATCCCTGACGGGCTACCATGTTCGGCGTTCCGCTTTCCGGATACGCCTCGTCATAGCCGCGCGGCGCCTGCCAGTTTGAGGGATCATAGGTCTGCGATTGCGTCGTCGTGGTGGTCGTCTGGTCCCTTGTTGTCGTTGTCTGCGCTTTCAGCGGCAGCGAGCTGCCCACTGCCAGCGCGCATACGAGTGCCACCCCTCCTGCCCAGCTCATTCTTGGAAGATTCATTTGAAACCTCCTTGCAAGCAGCGCACGCGCCGCTCGCCCTAAGTGTGATGCCTAACCATAAGCAGGGTTGTCTATTGAGCATGACCTGAAAACTGCATTTACACTCTGTTTAAGAGGCTAATAATGATGAGCTTACGAATGCTCGCCGGCGGCTTGCTGGCGTTTGCGGTGGCGAACGGGACGGCGCAGGTTTCGCCGGTGCGAGAGATTACCCTGAGCGTGGATCTGACAGATGCCCCGAGAAAGATCATCCACGCGACCGAGACGACGAGGGTGACCCCGGGACCGCTGACGCTGGTCTATCCAAAATGGATCCCCGGCGAACATGGACCAACCGGCCCAATCGATGACATGGCAGGGCTGATCGTAACGGCACAAGGAGCGAATGGTCAGCCTTGTACCACCGCAAACGACGGCAAGGTGAAGTGGGACCGGGACAAGCTAGAGATGTACTCCTTCCACCTGACCGTACCGGAGAATTGCACGAGCCTAACCGTGAAGCTGGACTTTCTCGCCACTGCAGCGCCGACTGGATTCTCGGCCGGAGCGTCGACCAACGAAAACCTGGCCATGCTGAGTTGGAACACCGTGGTGCTGTATCCGGATGGAGTGAATGCCTCGGATTTGCGGGTGACCCCTTCGATCACGCTGCCCTCGGCCTGGCAGTTCGGCACCGCTCTGCGCAGGACCGACCAGCCCGCTGTGGGAGCGCAAACTTATTCGGCCTCCTTCGAGCCCGTGAGCCTGGAGACGCTGATCGATTCGCCGGTTTTAGCAGGCAAGTTCTTCAGGGAGATTGCCTTGGCGCCTGAGGTGACGCCGAAGCATTTCCTCGACATCGCCGCGGATGGTCCCGAGGACCTCGCCCTACCCCCGGAGCGTGTGGAGAACTTCAGCCGCCTGGTGCGCGAGGCGGGCGCGCTCTATCAGAGCAGGCACTACGGCGAGTATCACTTCCTTGTGACTCTGAGCGACTCGGTCGCTCACTTTGGCCTGGAGCATCATCAGTCGAGCGACGATCGGATGGCCGCGAAGACTTTCATCGAAGCCGACCGGTTTGTCCTGGCCGGCAGTCTGCTGCCGCACGAGTTCACGCATAGTTGGAACGGCAAGTATCGGAGGCCCGCGGACCTTGCGACCAGCAACTATCAGAAGCCGATGGAAGACGATCTGCTCTGGGTGTACGAAGGGCTGACGCAATACCTGGGCGATGTACTGGCGGCGCGCTCGGGAATCTGGACGCAGGATGACTACCGTGCGATGCTGGCTGAGAAAGCTGCGACGCTCGACAACTGGCCGGGGCGTCAGTGGCGCAACCTGCAGGATACCGCGACCATGGCGCAGGTCCTCTACGGAGCCGGCGGTGGCTGGGACAACTGGCGGCGCGGTGTCGACTTCTATCCGGAGGGCGAGTTGGTGTGGCTCGATGTCGACACAACCATTCGCAAGATGTCTGGCGGAAAAAAGAGTCTGGATGATTTTCTCGGGAAGTTTGAGGGACTGGGTGGGAACACGTCTCCGAAGGTCGTCCCGTACACGTTCGAAGACGTTGTCGCCGGGCTGAGCGCGGTGGTTCCCAACGATTGGGCGAGCTTCCTGCGACAGCGGCTGGATACGAATCAGGCGCACGCTCCGCTGGGCGGGATCGAAGGCGGCGGTTACAAGGTAAGCTATGCGCCACAACCGAGCGCGTGGAGCGAGAAGGAAAATACGCTGAACACGACAGTCGATTTCTGGTTCTCTCTGGGGTTGCACGTGAATACGGCGGGCGTTCTGACAGACGTGTTGAAGGGCGGTCCCGCCGATAAAGCTGGTCTGGGGCCGGACATGCGGCTGGTCGCGGTGAATGGACGCAGCTATACGCCTGCACTGCTGCGGACTGCGGTTTACGACGCGGAAGGCAGCGGACCCGGGATCGAGCTGATTGTCGAGAATTCCGGATTCTACAAACTATTGAAGGTGGACTACCACGGCGGCGAACGCTACCCAGTGCTGGAACGAGTGGCCGGCGCTCCGGACTTGCTGGACGATATTCTCAAGCCACTGGCGAAGTAGCGCGGTTATTGCAGGCTGGATTCGAATGCAGAGAACCGGCGCTCCAGTTCCCACTGCTGCGCGGCCTTCTCGCTGGACTTCAGCAGCGCTGCGCAGCCTGCGGTGGGCGTTGCCGTGCCCCGCGCTTGTCCTGAGCACGGCGCTTTGACTTGCGTGAATACGTCAGGCTTCTCCCACAGGCTTTCGCCGGCAATGAAGCTGTGTTCGAGCGAAGTGCGCGCCATGTCCTTTAAGTCAAGATAGCCGAGCCCGTACTCCAACGCCGCGCGCACGTACTCGTGCGTCAAGTTGATACGGGAGACACCTTCATCGTCGGTTGAGAGCGCCACTGGAACATGTGCTCCGCGGTACTCCGGCAAGGGATGGTGCGGCGGCACGATACCCAGGATCCCGTCATTCGACGTGAGGTTGATCTCCACCATCACATGTCGTTCCGCCATCTCGCGGAGGAGAGCATGAGGATCGGCCTCGTGCATCACATCGACGCCGTGTCCAATGCGCTCTGCGTGGCCAAGATCGATGGCTTCGCGGATGTGGAATCGCAGGCCGTCGGGCGGGACCAGCCCCGGCGCAAGCTCGCCTGCATGGAGCGAAATATGTACTTTCGGATAGACGCTGTGGAGATAGTCCAGCATGTGCATCTGCCGGTTGTACTCACTCATAGACATGTAAGTGTCTTCCGGCTGGACGAAGTTTAGACCCACCACGTTGGGATCTGCGCTGGCCACTTCAAACGCCAGCAGCGTCTGGGCAAAGACTTGCTGCGGCGGGAAGGCGCGCAGCACCTGGTAGAGCACGCGAATCTTGACCGAGCAGGCAGGCGCTGCATTCGGCTGGCCGCAACGTTCGATGCGATCCCGCGCGGCCAACGCATCGTCCACTTCCTTCGCGTCCACATCGACTTCCTTGCGCAGGCCCCCGGCGAGTAGTTGCGTTCGTAGCTTGTCGAGTTCAGCCTGCGTGGCGCCTGTGGTATCGCCTTCTTGATTATGTGTGACACCCGCGGGTGCAACAGGCCAGCCCAGCGAGTTCCAAAGTGGCGCGAGGTCGAAGAAGCTCGGCGTCATCATGATTTCGAGATACTGCTCGTTCTGCTGCGCCGCGCGTGTGGCTACTTCGTCGAGCCACTCTCCTGTGTGCGCCTTGTCGATGCCGCTGAAGCGGTCGAAGGTGGCGAAGAACTGGTCGTGTCCACTGACGCCCGCCGACGGAACGAAGCTCCGCATCGAGAACGAATCTACCAGCCCGTCATAGAGCTTTTGATCTTGGAAAACACTCACCGCTGACACCGCTCCATCCGGACAAACTGGCCCTGCGGACGTGCCCTGAGCCATCCCTGCGTTCCTCACGAAGCTCAGTGTCTTCGGATTGACGCACAGATTGTCAGCCGCAGCATTTTTGAGAAAGGTCTCCGCGTACACCGCTCCAGAGAGGTGCATGTGCAGGTCGCCCCCCTTGGGCATCTTTTCGAGGAACGCGGCGAGGGCAAGCGCGTTTGCCTTGGCTGTCTTCGCCGCCTCAAAGGCTCGCACCGCCCGCACCTCGCCAGGCGTCATCGGAGTCTGGGCGTGGAGTTGGGCCGCGTGGGTGCTCTGCGCGACGGCAGAAACTACTGCTCCAGCACTGAGCACGATCGAAAACGCCAGCCGGACGATGGCCGCGCAGGATGTCAACTGTGCTGCAGGACGAACGATCAAAGTTATGCTCGCTTTCTTGCAACTTAGGAAGTGATTGACATAACCAGCATAACGCGAGGACCCCGTGCGGCTATCGGCTCCGGCAAACCCTTCGGTTGTTGAATCGGCCACGGCGCTGCCGGGTTACTGCTTTGCGGTAGCGCGATGGGTTGCTATACTTGTCTGGACGCTTGGCCGGCGGTTCATCGCTGGACGGCATGCCGGATATACTTGTCTGCCCGGATGCCATTTCATGACAGACGTTGACTTTCCCGGCGAGGCCGCGAAGGGCCAAACGGGTCATTCCTCGCGTTCGCGCACGGGCTCCTCTTGGCTGCCTGATTCCTGCGTTCTCATGCCAAGGCCAGATAGCTCAGTGGTAGAGCGCGGCCCTGAAAAGGCCGGCGTCGGCGGTTCGATCCCGTCTCTGGCCACCACATTCTAAACGACTTAGCGGTAACCAAAGAGTTGCTAGTTTAGGTCAACGTACAAATAGCGCACATCGCGGTCAGGCGGGGTGCGCTATTTGCTTCTCTGCCTCACCCTGCGGAGGCTGCATGTCCGACGACTCACCCTGTGAACTTCTCTTGTCCAACATGGTCCAGATCACCTTGGCCGTGATCCCGGTCTTGGTGATGTGCGCCCGTGCGAGCTTGGCATAACGCTCGGTCATCTTGATGTTGGCGTGACCGAGAAGCTTTGCCAGCTCGTAGAGATCGCCGCCGTTCATCATGTACCAGGAGGCAAAGGTGTGACGCAGATCGTGGAACCAGAAGTCTCGAATGTGTGCTCGCTTGAGCAAATCTTCAAAACTTCCTTCCAGTCGTTGTCTTCCACTCTTGTCCCCCCTGGTCGGCGGAAAGATTCGATCTTCGCCGATGGTCGTTGGATACCGCCGAATCTCTTCGGCCAGCTCCGACGCCATTGGCACGTAGCGTACTTTGCCCCTCTTCAACCTAGCCCTGACCGCGATTAACTCCTGGTCGTACATCACATCCGACCAACGGAGGCGATGTACCTCGGCCGAGCGCATTCCGGTTGATACGGCGATCAACACGATGAGCCTCATCCGAAGATTGGTCTGGTTGATGTCCTTGGTCCCCTTCCGAAACATCTTCTCGTCCAAGGCGACCTTCAGGCGGTGGAGCTCCTGCTTCGAGAGGAAGCGTTCCCGTGTATCGTCGGGACGCTTCACCTCGACCATGTCCGCTGGATTCCGGTCGAGACCTGTGTCCTTGGACCAGATCGTGGAGGCCTTCTTCATCATGTGGTGCATGACGTTGAAGTGCCGCACTGCGGTGTTCTCCGCCAGCCCGCGTTTGCCGGTGAGGTTTTCGTACCAGCGCTGGACGTCGATGCCGTCCACCTCTCGCACAAACATCCGGCCCAGTTCAGCCCGGATACCCTCCACGATCGCTTTTTCGCGATCCGCGGAAGCTTTCTTGCTTCCGTAGTGCTCCCAGTAGCGGTCGATCAAATCGGACATCTTGTAGTGGATCTCCTTCTTCACGTCGAGGTGTCTGTTCTCGTCGCGAACGGACAGCTTCTTGCGCTCCACTTTCTTCGCGAGCTCGTCGGAACCGTGGATCTCTGCGCTCTTGTGGCGACCTCCTTCGCGCCAGCGCACTTCATAGATTCCTTTCTCTTTCTTGCGTATCGACATTTGCTTCTCCTTTTAGTCAATGGTTTTGATCGTGTGTTGCTCGATGTAGCGCTCCAGCGCAAACACATCGAACCGCAACGCACCACCGACCTTGACGCTGGGGAGTTCCCGCAACCTGGATTTCTTGTAGACTGTGTCCACTTCGAGTCCCAGGTATTGGGCTGCTTCCTCAGGCTTCAGGAGCCGCCTTCCAATAGGTCCATTTGACACTATTTCAGCCGGTCTTTCTGGCACTGCGTTGAGTGATCCTCCGGAAACAGCCATACGTCAGTCCCTTCTGCCGTCGAGGCGCTGGTTCTACCGCGTGTGGCCATACGGCTGACGCAGCTCCGACGCTCTGGGGCGATGAGCCTCGGCGGAAGCTGACGTCTGCTGACGTACTGCTGCGGCCGTGCAAGGAAGATGTAGGACAGGTCGAAAACTCGGTCAAATTTGCTATGGGGGCCCCTTGTAGTCGTTTGCATTCCTGCGGAGCAGGAGAAGGGTCCGACCCCGGTTCATTCAAGTCGCCGATTTGACCGAGTTCTAGGCATGCACCATGCTGACTCCGCAGTTGACGGAGGTCCGCATGGGAGCACAGTCGAAAGATTTCACCATTGCGTTTCTGCTTACAGCTCTTGACATCCTGGTTCTTCGGGACAATGGCGCTGCGATCTGGCAAGTCTGGGAAGGTGTCCCGTGGATCAGGTTTTGTCTGCTCCTGCTTGCGGGTGTAGGAGCGTTCACGCTCTCCGATGTCTGGGCTTCTGCGTTTCGGCAGTCAAAGCGATTTGCGACCAACGTCCTCGCTGACCCCCATAGCGAACCAAACGTGTCGGGCGGTGCGTTGGAGGGTCCTTATGTTTGACTCCCTTGACGATCTCTCCGCAAAGCTCACGTCCACGGGCTACTTCATTGACCAGGTGATGACCCAGGTCGTCTTCCTCGCTGCGAGGCTGCAAAAGCCGCTCTTGCTCGAAGGACCGGCCGGCAGCGGAAAGACTCAGCTTGCCATTGCCGTTGCTGCTGCAGCCAGGACACACGTCGAGCGGCTTCAGTGTTTCCGCGGCGTGACCGAGGACAAGGCCATCGGCCGGTTCGACGAGGGCTTGCAGCGGCTCTATATGGAGTTTTCAAAGGGCCAGCATGAGGATTGGCAGGCCGTGCAGGCAAATCTCAAGGGGCGGGACTTCTTTCGTCCTGGTCCTCTGATGCGCGCTCTCGAATGCGAGCGACCTTGTGTATTGCTTATTGACGAGTTGGACAAGGTAGACGACGGATTTGAAGCGTTGTTGTTAGAGATCCTGTCTGCTTGGCAGCTCTCGATTCCTGAGTTCGGCACGGTTCAAGCAAGGAGCATTCCCTTCGTTGTGCTAACCAGCAATGAGGAACGCAGACTGGGTGACCCGATCCGGAGGCGCAGTCTTTATATCCGCGTCGAGCATCCGATACCGGAGCGTGAGGCGGAGATCATCGCCAACCGCACCCCGCAGGCCAATGAAGAGTTTCATCGCGAAATGGCAGGGATTGCTCTCTCCTTCCGGAATTACTCACTCGAAAAGCCGCCCTCGGTCTCCGAGATGATCGACTTCGCCAATGCGCTGCAACTGCTCGGGACCGACCAAGTCACGGCGGAGCATCGGGATGTGCTGCTGCCGTTCCTGGCGAAGACCGAAAAGGACCGCCGACACCTCCTGTTGCGCGAGGGATTCAAGAGCCTCCTCGACGACGGCGCGCGCTTCGCGAAGAGCCTCGCGCTCCCCGGAGGGTCACCATCATGAACCGATGGCTTTTCCTTTTGTTGCTCGTGTTTCCTCGGTTCGCGTGTAGTGAAGTTGATCCGGCGCATGCGGAACGCTTGGTGCGGCAGTACTCGGTGCACTACCGTGTGCCACCGGAGTTGATTGCCGCATTGATCGACGTCGAATCGAGATGGAATCCGCGAGCAGTTTCAAACAAGGGCGCGATGGGCCTGATGCAACTCATGCCGGCGACAGCGAAGCGATTTGGCGCATTTGACGCCTTCAACGCGGAACAGAATATCGCCGCGGGCACCCGCTACGTGACGGCGTTGATGTGGGGGTTCCACGGGGATCTGCGCCTGGTCGCCGCAGCCTACTACGCCGGCGACCGCAACATTGCGCGGAAACAATTGGATTATCGCAATCCGGCGGTTGTGGCCTACGTGCAAGCGGTGCGAAGACAGTACATGCTTCGCAGGTATTCGGCCGTTCGGCCGTCAAGGAGGTCAAACCCATGAAACTTCGCTGGCTCATCACTGTCGCAGTCTTGATTCCACTTCGTCTCGGCGCGGCCGACACTCCAGTTGGAGCACGCGTCGCAACTATCACTATCAACCCGAGAGACGTCACCGTCCTCCATCTGCGGCCGGAGTTTGAGTCGACCATTCGCATGCCGGAGAAAATCACATCCGTCATCCTTGGCAGTCCGGGTGAGTTCAAGGCCGAGCACAACGAAGGGGAGCCGGAATACGTCTATGTCAAGCCAATCGTCAAAGAGGCTGCGCAGTCGAACCTCCTTATCGCGACCAAATCAGGTCAGCATGTGACGCTGGAGCTGGTCAGCGATGGCGCGAATACCCCGGGCACGACGCAGCCGGTAGATTTTCTGATCGAGTATCGAGCTGCGCGGAGCTTCCTCATCTCCGCCGATTCCGAGGCTCTTCCGATGCCAAGCGCGCGAGACAAGGAACCGGAGCATGGCGCGAGTAGCGCGAACGCCTGCTTGCGCTCGGCACCGTTGTCGAATCTCGACAAGACGTTCAAGCAGCAGGAGCTTTTGTGCGCTCCTGCGAGAAGGAAGTACTGATTGCCGGTTCTATCCAGGTGGCCGCATAGGAGGTCAGTGCCCCTGCGAATTGCATAGAGCGGTCGGCACCATCCGGTAGCCTGAGCCTCGCGCTGGACGTCAGGAAGCCCTAGAGGCTTTTGCACCAGAATCATCGAGCCAGGTACAACCGGGGGATCGAGGCTCTGAATGGTTATTCCCTCGGCGAGCCGGACGATCCTCTCATCCACCGAGCTGAGTTGCGGAAATCTCAAGGACAGCAGCGCAGGCCACTCAATGAACTCGTTTCGGAACTTCATCCAGCGATCACGAGGGATCGGGGGGTGTGACCGGCGTACTGTCACAGTCAATTCTCGTAGATGCTGCGTATTGAGTAACGTGTCGAGGGAATATCGCCCCCGGTCAGAGGACCTCGGTCGTTGCACCCGCAAGACATCGCTGTAGCGTGCTGCGTATCTAACCGTTAGTTGGATCAGGGCATCGATATGAGGCATAGACGACGTAGGCCGTCGATACCGTCGCTCTGTCCTGCCGCTAATCCTTGTGTGGAATACTCCCTCCATGGCCTCGCGAATGCGAGACAATTCCTGCCTCGATCTTCGGAACCTCCGGTGCTTCGATCGAAAGAGGTGGTCCAGAGACCCATGTTCCCAGGGCAGAACCAATGGCGCACTCTGCTGCGACGGTGGCAAAGAATACAGCAAGGGATATTCCGGCAAAGGAAGACCCAATGCAAACATTCGTATCCGTCCCGCAATTCTTACGTTTGCCGGATAAGCAAACTCCTGAGCTCCGACATACCTTTGGCTCGAACTCAATAAGATGAGCTTGCCTCGTGTCACAACACATCGACTACAGCGATAACCGTTCCCAAATTGGAGCAGGTAGATGGCTCTAGGGTTCGGGCGCTGCCTCTCTGCCTCATCGACAGGCACCACAAGCGCGGTAGAACCGGCTGGCAGACTGGAACCGAGGCTGTCCTCCGTTCCCACACGGACGTAGAACGCGCTCGGTTGCTGCCACCCTCCGGACTCAAGGGTCCGAATTGGGGTATCGGCATGCCAGCTCGAAACAAGGTTCTGGACAGTTGCGCTGGTTGCGAAGGCTTCCTCGCCGCTGAAGTGGAACGGCAGATCGACTGGACGATCGCGCTCGAAGGGATAGCTCTCAATGATATGCGTGCGCCCAGCGTTGAGTGCTAGGTCATACTCTCGAATGCGTTCCAGTTCGTACCCAAAGAGGCGATGCGCGCCATCGAGTGTCAGCGAGAAGGCATCTGCAACTTCGAGGACAAGATTGAGTGTGGGATGATCCTTGGTGCGAAAGAGATTCGAAAGCAGGTTCTTGGTCAGAATCTCCCGTCTCTCGTGCGCTCGATCATCCCTGTCGCTTGACGATGGCATCTCGCGAAACAGCCCGCGGAGATGGATCAATGCGTCAGCAATTTGATCGCGTGAGACAGAACTGTACACGGTGAGCAGTCTCCTCCAAAAGACTCGGCGCGGGAGTCGCAAGCAATGAAATCGTTGAAGCTCTTGCATAAGCGGGGACAAGCTACATCTGGTGGTTGCCCCGGCGACGGGATAGCTGAGACCCCTGTGCGTGTCCAACATCATACAAGGCAAGAAATCTCTCAATTCGCTTAGGTTTCGCGCCGGAACTGCGAACAGGAATCGAGCGCCGTAGCGCAATGCTTTTCCTGCCGGACAAGGGCTTTCACCGGTGCGCACTGCCTTCCTCGCGCATTTCCATAAGGGCGGATCGTGTAGGAGCCAACCTGTGCAGGCATGATGAAGGTCTCCGCAAAGTGCACACCGAATGGTCGAAACGCACGGCGGGACTTTCAACAATTGCTTCTTCGCCCTCGACTAGGTTCAAGACATTCACGGTTCCTTTTGTATCATGGGGCACACCCCGGTGAACCAGTGGCGCAGGGCAATCGCATTTGAAATGCCAACTAAGGATGGAGGCGTGGTTTTGGCCGGGGCAAGTGATTTTGATTGCCAAACCTCCCGAGACACCACCGGAATGAACCAAGCAAGCAATCTCTGCCTTCGAAATCTGCTTGCCTCGCCTCTGATCCATAACCATTTGCATGGCCGTGCCGCGACAACACAGGTTTCGACAACTCGAAGCACATCTCCGGGTCACGCATCGCGTCGCCGTTCTGGATGCCGTAATGCGCGACGGAGAGGCCGGGGAGTCCCAACGGTCCGGGTTCCGGTGTGGCTTCGATGACGAGCGCCATATAAGGCGGGTTTTCGATGTTGAGATAGAGGGTGGGCCGATAGCCTCCGGCCCGCTCCAGAATGCGAAGGATGGTTTTAAAACTTCCCATGAGCGTTTGCGCCCCGGAGAAGTCCATCATGCCTTGTGCGTGTGCAACGTTAGCAACGGCGGCGAATGTGAGCGCCACAAGCGTCGGCACTATCACTCGCGCTGCGTGAAGGAGTTTTCGTTTGGAAAAGGGTTGCGCCAATCGCTTGGCTAGGTGGGTTGTCTTGCGGGGAATAACGATACTGCTGCGGTCGGACATCGGCACCTCCCGCGGCCATCAAGACCGCGAATTACGGAACCGATATGGAAGCGCCCATTTTGCGTCAAACGGGCCTGAAATTCCAATTTGGAAACTGGAAATTGAACCAGCGGCGGTTTAGCCGGAGATTAAGTTTTGCGGATTGACCAAGGTCCGCCGGACGGCCAGTAGGAAGCCGTACTGGATGGGAGCGTCAAAGGAACCATGAACTCACGCAAATCTCCAATCAACGAACTCAGATTGTCTGGCGCGGCGCTCATGTGTTCCCGCTTGAGGAAGGCTTTCCATCGCATATCCCACTGTTCCGCATATTGATTCGTCAAGCCTGTGGGTATATCAGTTGGCATGGGAGTTTCCCGGCGCTCGAAGGTTCGGTGTATAGCGGCAGACAGAGCGGCGTGGTCAAATTCAAAGGTTCGAGAAATCAGCCAAAGGTCATAAAAGTCTTTGAGACGACTATTGGCAATCCCCAGTGTCGCCATAGCGTTGAACTTTTCCGCGACGACGGTTTCGACTGGATAGGCACGAAGATGCGGTATGGGGGAATCGAGGAGGACCGGGTAGGCAATCTCCACCGGAGCCGGCGTAATGATGTCGCCAAAGCCGATGTCTACCTGAATGGGGATGCGCGCTCCGTCAATGACCGCATGGGTCTGGACTCGAACTCCACCGTACTCAGGGTCTTCACGGATGGGCGCTGCCGTAAGGCCGTTAACATCGAAGGTCACTCCATCGTCTGGAACGGTGGTTGAGCAGATGGCTTTGAAGGTGTCGGCAAGCGCGTTCGGGTCGTTGGCCCCGTAACCGAGTAGATCCAGGTCTCGCGTCGGCCGGAAGGGATCGGCAATCCACGTCACGAAGAGCAGTGCGCCCTTGAGGACGAAGCGGTCACGATGTGCGGAGACACTGAGCCGATAGAGCAGTCTCTCCAGTGCATATCGCGTGAGAAGAATCTGATAATCCGTGTTTCCGGCTCGTGCGCGGGCAAGAAGCTTGGCTCGTACCGACGCGCCGATGTTGCGAACTTCACGCGGCATCCGCTACCACCGTTTCGACATAGGGACGCATGACCGTCCAAACTTGCCCCTTCTTTGCATATTGCCAGAGCTGATCCGGCGTACATTTACGATGTCGGATGCCTTCGCGCAGCCCTTCCATTGCGATGTCGATACCGATTTTATTGCGGTATCGGAAGCAGTCCACGATGGTGCGCGCGGGATTTGTGATGGGGACTTCGCGGGATTGAATGGGATACCGCTCCACGCCTTCGGTCAGCCCCCATCCGCTGAACCTAACAACCCGAATGGGAGGGTAGCTGATAGTGGGCTTCCATGCAGTGCGTTCGATTGCCATCCACACGGCGGAAGGCATCTGGAGTGTCAGTGAATGAAACTGGAGAGCTGAGATGAGGCAGACGATTCCCTTGGGCACGAGTACGGCAGCCTCGGCAAGCATGTAGGCCGTGTCGATCTGAGCATCTGGAAGCTGATAGAGCCCGCGCGCAGGACGAATGATCTGCTCGTCTCTGACCAGACGGGCCAGCGTCTCTGGCTCAATGTCTTCGGCGATGAAATCCTTGAGACGAAGCATTCCCCTGGCCTTGAGAAGATCGAGAGCGCGGGTGCTTTGAGTAGCTGTCATGTGATAATTCCTCTGCTTGTTTACAAGGTAGCATAGGTTTTATCACATTATTGTTGAAGGCAATTTTCGAGATGGACACGATAATGAGCCCCCGGATTGCGTTTTTCCGCGCAAAGTCTCACTAAATCCGCAAAACGACTGAACAATAAGGAAGTCGGTTAGCCGAAAAACACCCGATTTCCCGCAGTTTTTCGCAAGACCTTTTGGAGCGTCTTTTCAGGAGGTTTTCGTCCGGGCAAACTGCGTTGCGTGATTACCAGGGTTACGCCGGATTCGGCCGCCGAAAAGAGGTCTACGGGCAGGCAAAAATATTTCGCGGAATAATCCGGAAAAATAGACCCCAACTCCGTTGTTCAACCATACGGAGTCAAATCCTCGTTCTCCCGTGCTTGGCGCAGGTGGATCAGTGTCCTTAATCTCACCCATCCTCCGGTTCGCAGCAGAGGCTCCTCCCCTTGGGGCGACCCTGCCGGGTTACGTGAGTCTGTTTGTGCATTCCGAAAATGGCGTATCCAAGCGCAGAAATCAGGTCGCCAGGCTTTATGACGAAATCAGGCCGTCCTTGATGGCATACTTGGGCGGCCTCGGACTTTCTGTCGATGAGTCTGAGGACATCATCCAGGAATGTTTCCTCCGGCTCGTACGGCATCTGGCGAGTAAGCGGGACGAGGAGAACCTTCGCGGCTGGCTATTTCGCGTCGCACACAACCTGACGATGGATCTATTCCGGGCCGGAAAGCGCTACATCGCGGAGAGCGCAGACGAAGACGATTCGACCGTTCTTGAGATCGCAGATACGTCGCTTACCCCTGAAGAAATTGTTATCAAGCGGGAAGAACTACGGAGAGTACGGGCCGCGATGGGACGGTTGACACAGCAACAGCGGTATGCCGTGCTTTTGCGCGCGGAGGGGTTACGCTACCGCGAAATCTCCGCCGTTCTCGGTATGCCCACGCAACGAATCGGAGAGCTGGTGCAACGGGCACTCGCTCGTCTGGCAGGCGAGGTATGAAGACATTGTTTCAACACACATTGACACGCTTTGGGCATCTCTCGGACGAGACCATTACGAAACTCATTGACGGGGAGTTGGCCTCGATACGCGAGTTCCGGGCGAACGCTCATCTCGGAAAGTGCTGGCAGTGCAAGGCCCGCCGCGAAATGTTGGAGAGGGCAGCTTTCCAGGTAGTGGAGTTTCGCAAACATCAGCTTGAGAGGCGTCTGCCGCTCGATCCAACGCGGCGAGAAGCGTTCCTCGTGCATTTGGATGAGGTGCTGGAACAGACTGCGGCTGCATCGTGGTGGTCGCGCACATTTTCACAACTCCGCTCCCTTTCCATCCCCCACATGAATCCCGTTTATGCGAGCACCTTCGTCATAGTGGCTGCCACCGTCCTGCTGGCTCTTATTTGGCAGCGCAACGCAGCTCCGGTCTCCGCCAGCGTTTTTCTCGAAAATGCGGTACAGGCGGAAGCAAAACAGTCCAGTCCCACTCTTCCGGGAGTGATTTACCAAAAGGTGGAAATCAAAACGAAGTCGAAGACGCTTGAACGGGCGCTGTATCGGGACGTCTCGCATAAGCGTAAGCCACGAATCCAGCAAGCCAAGGCCGAGGAAGAGGAGGTGCGTAAAGAGCTGTTGTCCGCCGGTGTGGACTGGCAACAACCGCTTTCAGCTGCAGCGTACCGGCAGTGGCACGACAGAAACACTGCTGTTACGGATGAGGTGCGTCCTTCCGGCGATGAACTTCTGACGCTGACAACTTCCATCCCGTCCGGACCCATTGCGGCGGAGTCTTTGACGGTCCGAGCGCGGGATTTCCACGCCGTAAGCCGGACCGTTTCGATGCGCGATGAAGAGACTATCGAAATCGCCGAGGTACATTACGACGTGCTCGGCTGGGATGCGGTCAATGAAGCACTCTTCGAGCCTCTAAACGGAGGCACTGCTGCTGCATACGTTGCCGTAGTGCTGCCACGTCTCCCGAGCCCTGAACAACTGGATTTGGCGGAGTTGCAAGCCAGACTCGTGTTGAACCGGCTCCATGCTGACTCAACGGAGCAACTGGAGTTTCTGCGCTCTCAATCGTCCATCGAAGTGAAGGGGGGCGTTGAAAGCAATGCGCGTAAGCAGGAGCTGGTCGCGCAGCTAAGGACCGTGCCGCACGTTCTGCCGGCTATCTTCAGCGTAGACGACCTTCGCACGCATAACGCAGCCGACAACGCCGTTTCCAGTGTCCGCGCTTATTCGACTGTAGCGCAAGCGTCGCCCTTAGAGCAGTTCTTCCGGACCCAAGGGAAAGGGATAGACGCACTAAACTCCACCTCGCAGCAATTACTTGACGTCGCGCTTTCCGTGAAACAAGAGAGCAGCTCCATTGCCGATCTTTATCAGCGATTTGGGAGCGATACGCACCTGGACGAGGTTGGAAGGTCAACCCTGCAGCAACTATTGAACGCCCATGCCTCGCGCCTGCAGCAATCAGTGGATGTAGAGGACAGGATTCTTGCTGAGACTGTCATGGCCCGCCCCGCAACTCTCGAAGCGTGGTCCGCCTTGGACGATACGCGATCTTCATTGGGAACCGCCGCTGCGAGCAATATGACTTTCTGTAAAGAGCTCATCAGTGGGAGTGATGGCTCACAACGGGGCGCCACGCTCATCGCCTCTGATCTCTACCGCTCCACACAGGAATTACGCAATTCGCTCCACGGCATCACTAGCAACAGATCAACTCCCGGTCAGGTCGCCCTACCAACTTCTGAAAAATGATAGGAGCTCCACTCCATGCACCGTCTCACGCGCCGCGCCCTTCGTGTCTTCATTCTTCTTTCGCTGAGTCTTACTGCATTTTCCCAGACTGCCCAGCTCTCCGGTCGTGTCACCGACCCATCGCAGGCACTTGTTCGCAACGCCGACGTGCGAGTCGTCAATCAGGCCACGGGCATCGAAAGGCGTGTCAAGACCAACGGAGACGGAAGTTATACAGTTCCGTTTGTGTCCCCGGGCACATACCAGGTATTCGTACAGGCCGACGGTTTCAGTACGGCCGTGAGCGAGCCACTTACCGTGACCGTAGGTCAAGCCCTGGTCTTTGATGTGCGCCTGAAGGTGGGTTCCACCCAGCAAGACGTGACCGTCGAAGGTGGCTCACAGATGCTCAATACATCGGATGCCTCAGTGAGTACCGCTGTAGATCGCAAGTTCGTTGAAAATATGCCATTGAACGGGAGAAGCTTTCAGGACCTGATTTCGATGACTCCAGGAGTCGTCACGCAGAGTCCTCAAAGCACCTTGCAAGTAGTGGGCGTGGGTGGGGATTTCAGTGTGAATGGCCAGAGGACGCAATCCAACTACTACACAGTCGATGGAGTAACCGCCAATACCGGGTCAGGAAACGGTGGCGGCGTTGGCGAGGCCGCCAGCGGCGGCGCGCTCAGCGGGGCCACGGCCCTGGGCACGACGCAAGCCCTCATCTCCGTCGACGCTTTGCAGGAGTTTCGCATCCAAAGTTCCTCCTACTCTGCCGAGTATGGAAGATCGCCTGGCGGTCAGTTCTCTCTCGTGACTCGTTCCGGCACTAACGGCTTTCATGGGAGTACCTTCGACTATCTGCGTAACAATTTCTTTGACGCGAATGATTGGTTCAACGATCACTACGGCAAGCCGACGCCCGCCCTGCGACAGAACGACTTCGGAGGCACGCTTGGTGGTCCGATATGGATCCCGCGTATCTACAACGGCAAGGAGCGCAGCTTCTTCTTCCTGTCGTATGAAGGACTTCGCCTTACGCAGCCAACCGCCGCGACAATTCAATATGTGCCGGATCCTTTCCTGCGACAGCAAGCGGTCGCAGCAATGCGCCCGATGCTAAATGCTTTTCCCCTTCCAAACGGCCTTGATTATGGCACTTCTACGAGTCCGAACCTTGCCCAGTTTATCGCTCCTTTTTCTCTTCCCAGTTCCATCGATTCGACCAGCTTCAGGCTTGACCATACATTTCACTCCAAACTCGCGCTCTTCTTCAGAGCTGGGATCACTCCCAGTTCTACCGTAGCCAGACCGTACTTCGCGCGGACGACCACTAGCATCAACGCACAAAACTATACGCTTGGCGCAACCATCCAGTTTTCTAACCAAATCACCAATGAATTTCGATTGGGATATGCGCGCTCGGACTCGACCCAAATCGGGGTGCTCGACAACTTTGGGGGCGCCACTCCGATCGACCTTGCAGCCGCCATGGGCGCCGGCTCCTACCAGCGAGCTCAGCCCGTGATAGTTCTTTCCATTTCGGGAATTGGGTCTCCGCTGATCACTCCTTATAACGGGCGCAATTCAAGTCGACAGTTGAATGCCGTTGATACGATAAGCGTCTTGAAAGGCACGCACACGCTGAAGTTTGGTGTTGATTACCGGCATATCACGTCCCCTATCGCGCCACCGGACGTGGAGCCCTACACCGTTTTTCAGAGCCCAAATGAAATATTGACCGGCGCGCCCAGCGCTCCCTATGTCTTCAATTTTGTATCGGCGACACCACTTTTCAATCAGGCTGCTCTGTTCGGGCAAGATGAATGGCGAGTTCATCCGCGACTTCACCTATCTCTAGGTCTCCGCTGGGAGTTGAACCCGCCGCCGACCGAAGAACACGGTAATGATGCCTACACGCTCTCAGGGAACATTAGTAACCCGGCCTCGCTGACCCTCGCCCCACGCGGAACTCCTTTGTGGAAGACAACCTGGTATAACTTCGCCCCCCGGCTCGGTCTGGCATGGACGGCCCACAACCAACCTGGAGCCGAGACAGTCGTTCGCGTAGGAGGAGGAGTGTTCTTCGATTCTGCAAATGAAGTCGCGGCACTGGGATTCAGTGGCCTTGGATTTAGATCTTTTCAGGTTCAGAGTGGAGCAGTTCTGCCGTTTACCGCCAGTCAATTGGTCGTGCCGATATCGGTTGCCGCCCCATACACCAGCGGCACAATCACCGCATTTCCTTCCCATCTGCAGCTGCCCTACACATTGCAGTGGAACGTCAGCATGCAGCAGTCACTCGGAAAGAGCCAATCCCTGACGATCGCATATGTGGCCGCCGAGGGACGCAGGCTTACAGGTCTACAGCAGAAGTCCTTGACCAAACTCAATCCCAACTTCGGAGCGGTCCAATATTTCGCGACTGGGATTACCTCCAACTATCAGGCACTGCAATTAAAGTTTCAGCGCTCCGTCGCGAAGGGGGTTCAGGCACTTGCGTCATATACCTGGTCGCATTCCCTCGACTTTGGTTCAAACTCCAATGCACTGCCGCTTAAGCGAGGGAATGCAGACTTCGACGTTCGTAACAACTTCGAGGGAGGTGCTAGTTGGGATTTGCCTGCGACGATTCGGCCTCGACCAGCCGCCGTCCTGCTGAACGGTTGGGGCCTGGACGGACGCCTGATCACACGGACCGCATTTCCGGTCACTCTCGGCGGTAGCCTCATCACCGATCCCTCTACGGGAAGCCAGTATGCAGGCGGACTGAATGTTGTGGCCGGTCAACCGGTCTACTTGTATGGAGCCCAATATCCAGGCGGCAAAGTGCTTAACAAAGCGGCCTTCAGTCTGCCATCCACCGGGACCTCCGGGAACGCACCACGAAACTTCGTGCGAGGCTTCGGAGCGACCCAATTCAATCTGGCCGCCAGGCGAAACTTCCCTCTGCACGATGCTGTGGTCCTCCAATTTCGGGCCGAGATGTTCAATCTGCTTAACCATCCGAGCTTCGGCTATGTCGACCCCACGTACGCGGATGCAACGTTCGGCCAAGCCACCAAGATGCTGAACTCAAGTCTCGGGACCGTCGCCTCGCAGTACCAACAAGGTGGTCCGCGATCAATGCAGTTTGCACTCAAGCTGTTGTTTTGATCACACCAGTAACGTGTTCTCGAAGCGAATGACGCGTCACAACATCAATAGGAATGAGCGTATGTACACAACTTACCGTCGACGTAGATATTTTGTGGTGCTTACCGTCTGTGTGTTAGGAAGCCTTCACGCAGCACTGCCGGCTCAAGGCCGGAAATTCACGGTAGCAGACTCAATTGAAATGCAGCGTTTCACGGACCCTTATCCGGACAATTCCCGAAATGTCACCAAGTTCTCTCCGGATGGGAAGTCATTCTTCGTAGTCACAACTCGGGGACTGGTGGACAAGAACCTGCTGCAATCCACTATCTGGCTGTTCAATGTGAACTCGGAGCAAGCTTTTCTCGCTGACACTGCACATGCCAGTGCTCCCAAGCCGGAAGTATTAGTCACTTGCGCAGGAGACAACGACAGCGAGCAGCAAGAGCTCCAAGTCTCCATCCTTTCGCCGCAATGGTCAGCTGACGGCCGAAGTCTTCTATTTCTAGGTCGCAATGGCGACTCAACATGGCATCTCTATCGCTTAGAGATAAAAACGAAGAGACCTGAGCAGCTCTCCGCAAACAAGCAAAATGTGGTTACCTTCCAGGAAAGAGGGCAGTTAGTTGTATACGCTGTTTCAATACCGTGGCTGGCTACGCAACTGCCTCGCGTGGTAGTTGGAACGGGACAGAGTCTGCACAATCTCATGTCCCCAGAAAAGCACCCATCATATCCCAACCAGAATGAACTGTGGACATATTCTCACCGACAAGCCCGTCCTGTTGTAGATCCCTCATCGCACGAAATCGTACGCCTAAATACGCATTACGGAGACACAATTCTTTCATTAGCCCCGAATGGACGCTATGCAGTTGTTGCAGCAGCTATTGCGTCCATTCCCGAAGCATGGACGAGCTATGAGCCTGGGTATCTTACCGGAAGGATCATGCTGACGTCTCCGGAACGATTGAAACAAGCATTTGGAACTGATATTCCAGAGAGGTTCTTGCTAGTAGATCTCAAGAGTGGAAGAAATTCCTTTCTTCTCGATGCACCGCTAGGAAGGGACGTCAATTGGTTTGGAGCGACCCAGGTGCTGTGGTCGGGCGACGGGAGTACGATATTATTGTCCAACGTGTTTCTCCCGATAGTCGGGACATCTGATTTAGAGAAGTCAGAGCGCGAGCAACAGCCGGCAGTTGTTTGCTTCGATCTCCATAATCAAACATGGAGCCAAGTCGCGCAATATAGACAATCCAGTCTTCATGACTCCAAAAAGTGGAACATACAGGATGTGAGATGGGGAGGTTCCACGGATGATGTGGTCATCACTTACACAGAGTTGGGACCGGCTGCTGAAACGTTCCATCGCGTGAATAGTACTTGGCACCTGATGCAGGATGCACACCAAAGCAGGGTCGTAAGCGCTACAGCGGTTCTCCCGCTCATCGTAAGTCTGAACGAGAGTCTCACAATGCCTCCCGCTTTGTTTGCATCTGTCCCTCGTGCTACTGAGGCCAAGCCAATATGGAACCCGAATCCCCAATTTGGGGAGATCGCTTTCGGCAAAGCGGAAATCTACAATTGGAAAGATCAGTATGGGCGTGATGTAAAGGGAGTGCTGGTTAAACCTCCGCAGTTTGACCCAAAACAGCGATACCCACTGGTGATCGAGCCGCGGGCATACTCCCAAAAGCTATTTATTGTAGACGGCACCTATCCTACGGCTGTTGCAGCTCAGGCCATGGCGGCAGGCGGTCTAATGGTTTTACAAGCGGGCGAACCGGCGGTACCACGAGAGGATGCCTTCAGACAAGAAACATCCGCTGCTTTAGCGGGATATGAAGCTGTGATTGCCAAATTGGCGACCGAAGGCCTAATCGATCCTCATAACGTCGGCATCATTGGTTTTAGCAGAACCTGTGACAATGTCCTGTACGCCATAACGAAGAATCCAAGCTTGTTTGCTGCAGCAACGATTGCTAATGGCTTCACCTATGGACCGATGGGCTATTTCGACATTGTCGATGAGTCAGTTAACAACAACGCGATGAAGCAATGGGCCCTTCACTATGGAGGGAACCCATTTGGGGATGGGCAAGCAGCCTATTTGAAAGAGAATTCTATTTTCAATTTGCGGAAGGTAACGGCACCGCTCCGAGTAGAGACTCGCAATCCATCGACTATGTTGACCGACTGGGAGTCATATGCGGGTCTTCGATCTCTCGGCAAACCAGTTGACTTGATCGTCTTACCATATGCCACGCACGTCGTGACTATGCCAGTGGATGTAATGGAGTCGCAGCAAGGGGATGTCGATTGGTTTCGGTTTTGGCTGCAAGGTTATGAAGATCCAGATCCTAGAAAAGAAAACCAGTACGTTCGGTGGCATCATCTGCTTGAACTGAAGAATGCGAATGACAATCAAACGAGTCGGCCAGTACCTGAGCAGGCTAAGCCAAATTAGCTGCATTATCTGGATCTGGAGGCAGGAGAAGAAGAGGCACAGAGTTCAGTCAACTGAACAATAACGAACGGTAAGGATTGCTGGGGGGGTATCTTATTGATTCTAAAGGTCTCAAACGATCATCTGAGCCGCCGTTGTCGGGAAAGGCTTCGCCCAAAGCGAGGCCCGACATCTCCAGGGCTGTAGACCTCTTTGTGAGCAGCAAGCGGTCGCAGGGGCTTGAGGATGGCGTCCTGAAAAAGTACAAACGGGAGCTAGAGATTTTGCACCAACGGAGACCGCAGCCGCCGTGACCGGATTCACCGGGGCGGTCGAACATACTCTGTCCACCCGCACCGATCGCATGCGCGCCTACCTGCTGGATCGAATCATCAACGGATTCTCGATCAAATGGCAGCAACGTTTGGTCAGTTCCTCAAACTCTCGCTTACCTGCTTGGGCATTTGGACGGTCTTGGAGAGAACATGCGGATGCGGCTCCTACGGCCGGGACACTCCTGTCTCAATGGGCTGAATTAAGCGATGTCTGCTCCAGCGTCTACCATTTCTTTTCCCAAACCTGGAGGACGGGGTAGCGGTTGACGGCCGAGGACTGGTAGTTCGATCGCGACGTCCACCAGTTGATACGGGCTTGCGGATCGGCGGCGAAGGCGGAATCGGATTTAACCTTTGCTTCGAACTCCTGCAGCAGTTCCGGGTGCTCTTCGGCGACCTTAGTAGCGATGGGTACGCTAAGGTAGGGATTCGCGCCAATGCGTCCCATCGATTGAAAGATGGGCGCGGCGAACCCGAGACGGATGAGAGCATCGGGAGCGGCCGGGTGGAGCAGCGCCATGATGAGCCGCGCACGCTGCTGATGCAGCGGGACCCACCAGGAGCCGGCAGGGACTTCGATCTTCTCTTTGACCGGGTTGAGGGTATAGTCCATCAGCTGGCCGGCTTCTCCGGAGCTGACGGACTTCACGTCGCTGAAGCGCCACGTTTCGAACTCCTGATTTAGATCCCTGGGGATGACTTCCATCTCAACACCGTGCAGCTTGAGCTCGTCCGCGATCTCCTTCCACTGAAGCGGGACGATGAAGCCCAGCGGCTCCTGCGCCTCTGCGGTTGTGTCGACGCCATCATGCTCAATCGTTTCGAAGTCGTCCTTTTCCGCGGTGTAACGGACGACTGGCGTTCCGGTGATCTCAGACTGAAACGTCGCCGTCTTGAGTGAGTGATACTGCAACGGATGGCCGCCGGCACTATTCTTGCCGGCGAGATAGATGGGGGGCGCATTGCGATCGCCGGCCTGGGCTGCGTATTTTGCGTCGGCATTCCGTATGGAAGTGCGCAATGCCTGGGGGTCCCCGGTAACGATGTCGATAGAGTCAACCATGATGTCGTAGTCCGCCCATGCGCGGGTCCTGGGACTCTTCAGGGAATGGGTTTCAACCAGCAGGCACGGCCGATTGAGCGCAGCTGTGTACAGATGGGAGTAGCGGGGGGAGAAGATTTCCGGGAAGAACTCGCGTTTGCCGCTGGCAGGTGCTCCGGCATTGCCAGGCTGGCCACCTTGCCCGCCGCTGCCACGACGTCCACCACCGGCTTGGCCATTCTGGGCCGCACCGCCAGCTTGACCAGCGCCGCCGCCGAGCCGGAACTGACCGGCTTCGCCATTGCCACCGCCGCGCAGCGCTCCATATGGCGAGACGAGATGACCTGAGGCTTCCATGCGCTTATTGAGCTCGGGAATGAACCGCTCGTTGACCCAGGATCGTGTAGGCTCGCCGATGTCTCCGTGGCGGGCCATATCCCAGGTGACGTCATACTGGTAGTCAGCTCCGTCGGTGACGTGATTGTCGAACATGAAGTCGGGCATCCAGGAGTGGTAGAGCGCGAGGAAGCTATGCATTTCTGGAGTTGCTGCCTTGATGTAGTCACGGTTGAGATTGAGTTCCTGTGCCTGGGCGCGCGTACCGGTTATGTCCGGACCGTTCTGGTTGGCGCGATTGAAAGGGCTGCGATTCTCGTGACCATCAATATTGAAGACCGGGATGACGAGGAAGATTGCATTCTTGAGCCAGGCCGCTCGGGTTTTCGTGATCACCATATCGCGGACCAGCATGAGCGCGGTGTCCTTGCCCTCGATCTCGCCCGAGTGGATGCCGGACTGGATCAGGATGACGGCCTTGGGGGTCTTGGCCACCGCAGCGGGGGTGAACGCCTTGTCGGAGGAAACGATCATGGCATACATAGCGCGGCCCTGCGAGGTCGTTCCAAACTGGATCACTTTGACTTCAGACGAGAGAGCGGCGAGACGACGCATAATGCGAATGGCCTCGTCGTAACGCGCTGTCTGTTGCCATTGAGTCTTCTCGCCGGTGGTGAGCAAGTCGGCCGGCACATTGGCGGAGCTCGCAGTGAGCGTAGCGGCAGCTGCCGCCATCGGCGGCTCATACATTGAGTGCGGGACGAGCGGATTCTGCTGCGCCGAAACAGAAACAAACGACAAGGTGAGGGCGGCGAATGGCAAGAGCGCGATGCGGCTGCTGCGAGGCATGTCAGAAGTCCTCCGAAGAGAGATTTGGTTGGCGCGGGCGTTGCCTTTTCTCAACCGCATCATCGGATTGCGTCTGAATGACCTGCGCCGCGAACAACAGAGGACTGATGGAGAGGGCCATCAGAAGTTTCTGAACAATCTTCAGCAAGAGGATGTGATGGGATAAGGAAAATCGAACCCATTGAAGGTAAAAGTGATGCCGCGAAGCAAGTATGACCTTATTGAGTGTACCTGGGGCACTTGCTCAGCCCCAACTGGACCGAGAAGGCGTCTTCTCTGTCCGGCGGGGGCTGTTTGAGCAGTGCTTAGAAGATGATCTTTCCAGCGAACTGAACGTTGAATGGAGCCCCTCCCGAAATGCCAGTCGGTGCACTGGTCTGCTGACCAAAGGTAGAGCTGGTGATGCTGGAGGTTGGGTTACCAGGATTGAGAATGTTGAAGACGTTGAACATATCAGCACGCAGTTGGAAGGTCACCTTCTCATAGATCTTCGTGTTCTTCACCAGGGACGAATCCACATCATAGAATTTAGGTCCGCGAAACTGATCACGTGCTGTATTGCCATGCGATCCGAAGGCTGGAGTGCTGAAGACACCTGTAGGGGAAGCCACCCAGTATTGAATAAACTTACGACCGGTCGAATCTGTTTGTATGGTCCTGCTGCCGGTCGCGTATTTAGCGCCAGACCAGTTGACACGGTCCTTGTTCATACCGATACCAGTGTTATCTCCGATCGTGATGGAGAAGGGGGATGAGGTATGTAACCCGCCAGCGACAGACACTTGCCAGCCCTTGGTTAGGGTGGGCAATACGTGACCGAATTGCGGCGCTTCCCAGACAACATATGCGTTAACCGTATGACGGATATCAAATGTGGCGTTTCCGTAGTCGAGCCTCAGATTGGTGGAATCCGCAGGTCCGGTATTGCGGAAGCCCGACCCATCATCGAGGGAGTGCGCGTAAGTCCAGGAAAACTGACCGCTCAGTCCGTGGTACCCGTTGGTCTTTATCGTGGCCTGCAGCGAGTTGTAGTTAGAAGCGGCGTTGCTCGATACCTGGACGACCGCGCCGACTTTTGGATAAGCAGCATAATAGGGCCGCCGGGCCAAGAGGCAGTTAACATTTGTTGCATTCGCTACCGCAGCACAGTTTGTTGCAGGAATAGCCGGGTTCTGAGGAGCTGACGCGGTCCAGGGGGCAGCCTGATTGATATCACGCAGAATATAGAGGTGGACACCCGTGGAGCCGGCATACTCCAACGTAACCACAGTCTTTTTCGTGAGTTGAAACTCGGTAGCCAGGTTGTATTCATTAGAGTAAGCAGTGTGCAAGCTTGGGTCTACGGAGAACAATCCATAGGTAGAGGGCGTCGATGCGTTCGACCAGACGTACTGGTTCGTCTGCCACTGGCCTACACCAAGCGACACGTTCGAGACGCCGCCAACCGGGTTAGCCTGCAATCCGGTTGCGGTTGTTCCGGCCCCAATGCTGCTGTTATTGCCGAAGCCATTGAATGGCGCCGAATCGAAGTAGAGACCATAGCTGCCACGTATAGAAAGTTTGTCCACAGGGTTGTAGTTGAATCCTACACGTGGAGAGAAGTGCAGCTTTCCTGGAATGTAAGTCCTTGGCGCTCCAGGGGTGCCGACGAGAACGAGGCCGTTTGCATTCGCTCCTGCGGCGCCGGGACGAAATTCAGACAGAGCGCCAGTCGTGGAAAGGGCTCCGAAGAAGTCATGCCTTACGCCGTAGTTAAGCACCAGCCTTGGCAGTACGTGGTACTGGTCCTGAATAAAGAAGTCCGTATCGGTCCGGTAAAGATCGCGGCGCAGATTGCCTTGAACAAACGAGGCAGAGTTGTAGTCGCCGACGAGAAGATCCGCAAGCGCAAGGACTTCTGAATGGGTGGTTATAAAGCTAGCGTCATTGACTCCACCACAAACCGCCGGCAGCGGAGATGTCGTTCCGCAAACCTGTGCTTTGCTATTCGACTCCGACCACTGACTTGCACCGGCTGGCAACGCGATAAGCCCAGACGTGTATCCGGTGAAGCCGAAGGTTCCGCGAACACCGGCCTGGTACTGCAGGTCGATGTAGCTCCGGCGGAACTCGCCACCGAAGCGGATCTGGTGCTTGCCGTATACCCAGGTTGCGGAGTCCGTAATATGGCCGGTGTAGTCCTTACGGCCGAGCGGCTGAGTCGCACCTGTGCCGTCAAAGCCGGTGAGGCTGATGGTCGGAGCGCCGAAGAGCGCCGGGGTGGTGACGCCGGTGTTCAGCCCCAGAGCAGGCATATTGAAGCTATGGTTCAGGTCATTGAATGTCTGGTTGAAGACGCCGACGGCCACCAGCAACTGGTTGGAAAGGTGGTCGGTAGCTGCCCAGTTGTGCGTCAGCGCAAAGCTCTGCGTGATGTCCGGAGCAACCTGGAAGTACGGGTATGTGGGACCTCCGGGCTCCGCTTGGCGGCCAGTCCCGACGAAGGCCTGCAGGCGCACGGTCTGCTTGGGCGAGATTGTGTAGTTGAGGTTGCCTACAAAGTTGTCGCTGTAACCATGCCGTTGGTGGGTTTCGATATAGTTGCTGGTGTTTGCGACTAGGCCAGCCTGGTTGCCGCCCGGCCACAACGCCGATAGCAGCGTTGTCGAGAGTGGATTCACCGAGGTAATGCCGTGACGCTGTAATAGCTGCGTGGCCTGCGTCACGTAGGCCGCCCCAGGTTCTGTGTCTGCCGAACTGGAGAGCTGGATGCCATATGCCTGGCGCTCGTAGTTGAAGTAGAAGAACAGCTTGTCTTTGAGAAGGGGGCCGCCAAGCGATCCGCCGAATTGCTGGTTGCGGACCTTCTGTTTACGGGCGGTACTTACAGCGAAGAAGTCGCGCGCCGCGAAGAACTCGCTGCGAAGATACATGTAGGCCGATCCGTGAAAGCTGTTCGTACCTGACTTAAGGCCCAGCGAGACGAGACCGCCAGCGCTATGCCCCTCCTCCGCATTGCCCGAGGACTGGACAGAGAACTGATCGATAGCCTCGATGGGAAGGGTCACGCCGGCGATAGGGCCAACACCGCCTTGGTTGGCTGCGGTCGAGCCCTGCCAGATGTCGTTATTGTCCGCGCCATCGATCTGGTAGTTGATCTGGTTGCTGCGGGCCCCATTGAGGGAGCCCGAGGCGTTCATGCCTGGCGCCTGCTGGAGGAGCTGCGTGAAGCTGCGCCCGTTCAGGGGAATCTCGGACACGTGGCCGATCACAGTATTGTTTGCAGAAGACTGGGTCTGAATTTCGGAGTTCGTGTCGGCTGATACATTGATAACCTGTTCTACTCCCGAGACAGACAACTTGGCATTAACCGGAGTAACCGCACCGGGGTTAGCAGCGATCTCGTTCAGTACCGCTTTATCGAAGCCAGGCATAGTAATCGTTAGAGAGTACTTCCCGATCTGCAGGTCCTGAAATACATAGCCCCCGGCAGAAGTTGTATTCGTTTCGCGAACAGCACCCGTATTTGTGTTCGTCAATACTATTTTGGCATTGGGAATCGCTCCGCCTTGTGAGTCAACTACAGTTCCGCCAATACCGCCAAGATACGTCTGGGCAGCAAGTGGCAGCGCAACCAATAAAAACAGAGATGTTGCTATGCTTCTGACCCGGTGGGCTATACGCATACGATTTACTCCTTGGTTGGGGATAGCTGGCGATGCGCTCGCCTGATGTAGGCGAATGCTTGAGTTACAGCGGGAGCTGCAACTAGAGAAAAGCTGGTTTTCCAAGTTTGGTCTAGAACGAACAACCGTTATGGGTACAGCCGGGCCCCGCAAGCAGGGACCTGGCTTGAATAACTGGTATGTATAGGTCGTGGACACTTATAGATAAACAGGTTTGGCAGTAAATGACAACAAAAAAGTTTCCTTCTCGTTACAAATGCCTCAGCAAGCTCTTTCTACCATCATGCACAGGCAGCAGGTGCAATGACCAAGGGTGGGACTTCTTTAGGTCCACCCTTGGCCGTACCCGTTCCTTTGTTTATTTTTTCAGCGGCTCCGGGGTTGGGATGCGAGGCAGCATCTCCGGACGGGTCGCTGCGTTGTAGGCGAACCATGCTTCGATCATCGCGCCCTGCATCACATCGTCCTTCTGCACCCGATCGTACAAGTCCGCATTGGAGTGGTGAGTGCGCGTACCGTACTCCAGCCCGTCCTGCTGGAAGCCGATGCCGTTCAGGCCGATCCACGAGAAGCTGGTCGAGTCCGTGCCTCCGGGTTCTGCCGTGGGTCGAAACTCCGCGCCCGAAACAGAAACAATGTGCTGGTCTTTAATCGGCTCAATCCAGGACTTGAAGAGCGCGGCCGTCTGCGGATTGCCTCCTGCCGATACTCCGCGGAATCTTCCCGAGCCACCGTCGTCGTTGAAGTACACATCCAGCTTGTCGTACTCCGGAGTCTTCTTCATCGTATCGCGCGGAGCAAAGTGCCGCTGCACATAGGCGATAGAACCGTAAAGACCTTCCTCTTCGCCGCCCCACAGGGCAACACGGACGGTGCGCGCCATTGGCTTGTGCAGCGTCGCCAGGATGCGCAGAGCCTCCATCGCGACCGATGAGCCGGTGCCATTGTCGGTTGCGCCGGTGCCGCCCTGCCAGCTATCGAAGTGGCCGCCCAGCATCACCACTTCATCCGGCTTGGTCGTCCCGGGAATCTCACCGATCACGTTAACCGCCATCGGGTCCTTCTGGTAGTCCACAGCAACATCGAAGGTCAGTTTCGGTATGGTCCCGTGCTGCAGCAAACGTACGATGCGGTTGTACTGCTCGGGCGTGATGGCCACCATCGGAGGCGGAACCGGATCGTTAGGATTCTGCGACCCGCCGTACGTCGAGAAGATAGTGCCTCCGTCGCCGTTGTAACCAGGCGTGAGAACGACGGCCGGAGCTTCTTCCTTCAGGAAGGCGTTGAGCTCGTTGCGCAGGGCCTGATTCCCCGACAAGGCAAGCGACGTCGGGGTGAACTCCCATGTTCCCTCTCCCGGCCTGCCGCGACCGCTGGGGTCGCGATTGGCCACGGGGGATCCAGCAGCAGCGGATTCGGGCGCGCCAGCGCCGCGACCACGGCCGCCTTCACCGCGCGGTGCGTTTGCGCGCGCCAGAATCTCCTCATCCGTCGGGGAAGGCGCCGCGTCCGCGCGCGTATGCAGCGTCAGCGGAGCCGGATCGAACATCAACACAATCTTGCCCTTCAGCTTGCCTTTGTACTTGGCAAAATCTTCTTTCGAGTGGATTGGCGCCCACATCGCGTCTGCCGAGATCTGACCATCCGTCCCCGGCGTCCATGCCAGCGGAAAACCGATCAGCGCAGCATAAGCCGGAGTTTCCATCGCGGCGTAGAACTTCTTGATCTGCCACCCATACCCGAATGGCCACTGTTCCAGGTGGACGTTCTTCAGTCCCCAGGCCTTCATCTGTTGCATGGCCCACTCAGCAGCCGCGCGATGATTGAGGCTGTTGGTGACGCGTGGACCATACACCTCGGACATGTAGTAGAGGTTTTCCATCACTTGCGAGTGATGATAAGCCTCCGTCTTGATCTGGTTCAGAACGTCCGGATCAACCTTGTCGCCACCCAATTCTTGCGCGGATGCCGCCGTTAGGAGCAGAAGAGTCGTGACCATCGTGGCAGCCTGTTTGAAGCGGAGCAGATGCATGGAGAGTCTCGCTTTCATGGAGGAAATCAAGTTGAGAGAACCCAAATACCGAAATACTTCAAGACCAAAGCACGCTCGGGATAGAACCAGCCGCACTCCGGGCCTCTTACGGCATTCGGAACGTGTTATTCGCGCGGTCGTCATCCGGCAGCACATGGTCCGGATCGACCGTCGCCGCTACCGCCGTCTTGCCCGTCTGGAAGGTGAAGTTTGCCGTCCCCTTGGAGAGCCACGCCTCCGCCGGGATTCGCATTCGCTCCTTCGACCCGTCCGAGTACGTCACCTCGAGCGTAGCCGGAAGCACCAGCGGTCTCTTGTTTACAACCGTAACCGTCAGCCCGTTCTTCGCATCGCCGCCCACATAGCTCGCCCCCTCCACCGCCAAGTCGAGCGTCCAGTTGTTCATGTACCAGCCGCGCCAGAAGTAGCTCAGATCTTCGCCGCCCTCGCTCTCCATCGTGCGGAAGAAGTCCGAAGGGCTTGGGTGCTTGAACGCCCACTCGCGGGTGTATTTGCGGAAGGCCTCATCGAAGCGCTCAGGGCCGAGGATCTGGTCGCGCAGCAGCGTGTTGCCGTAAGCTCCCTTGAAGTAGCTGACCGGATGTGTCAACGCGCCACTATACGCATCGGCGCGGCTCAGCGGCACCGGAGCCTCCGGGTTGTCGAGCACCTTCAGAATCGTATCCGGGGGCTCGCCTCCGGCCGAATACTCGCCGTCGCGCTTCGGACCGAACTTGCCGTTCTCGAAGACATCCGAGACGGCAATGTCGATGAAAGTGTTGAAGCCCTCGTCCATGAAGGCGTTGCGGCGTTCGTTGGAACCCACCAGCATGGGGAACCAACTATGGCCGAACTCATGTACCGTCAACCCGAAGAAGCCCGGCATCTTGGAATTGACGCCGTCGAAGACCGCGCCCGGGTACTCCATGCCGCTCGAAAAGCCGCCGATGCTGAAGGCCACTGGCCATGGGAACTCGTACCAGCGCTTAGAGAAGTATTCAATCGCGAATTTGGTGATCTCGGTCGAGCGGTCCCAGTGGTCCGGCCCGACGCTCTCTGGCGGATAAACGCTCTCGGCCAGGGCTTTCTTGCCCGAGGGCAGGTTGATCCGCGCCGCATCCCAGATGAAGGCTGGCGAAGCGCTCCACACGACGTCGCGCGTGTGGCCCATGTGATAGTGCCAGGTTTTGGTGTCGGAAGCGGGCGGATGTACCGGCGCTTGCTGCGCCTCGGTCAGCGTGCGGATGTAGACTGTCTTGTCGCTACCGCGCGCCTGCTCGATCCGCGAAATCTGCGTCGGGGTCAGCACCTCTTTCGGATTCACCAACTCGCCAGTGCCTGCGACGATGAAGCCCGCGGGCACCGTCACGTAGTAATCGAAGTGGCCGTACTCGAGATAAAACTCCGAGCCGATATAGGGCAGCGTGTCCCAGCCGCGCAGGTCGTCATAGACGCACATGCGCGGGTACCACTGGGCGATATCGTAGATCTCCGCGCCGCTCTCGGTTGCGCCCCACGACGTGCGACCACCCCAGGTGCCCGGAATCGTGTAGTGGTACTTGATGTGAATCCGCATCGTGGTATGCGGCTTCAGCGGCGTCGTCAGCGGAACCTGCATCCGCGTATCGCTGACGATGTACTCCGCCTTTACCGCAGACGTCGCTCCAACCGCTCCCGCCTGCATCGTAACCGAGTCCAACTCAAACCCTTCGGTGTAGTTCTCCGTCCGCGACCGCGGAGCGCCGCCGCTCGCAGCATTCGCGCCTGTACCTGCACCAGCACTCGCGCCACGGCCCCTGCGAGCGCCGCCAGCTGCACCCGCAGCATTGTTGCCCACGGCAGCAGAACCCGCAGGAGCACCACCACCTCCGCGCCCGCCGAACCCTCCCGGCGCGGTTCCCAACGTATGCTGACGCGAGTCCTTGCGGTACTCGTTCTGCTCGAGGTGAATCCACAAGCTCGTCAGAGTATCCGGAGAGTTGTTCGTATAGGTGATGACCTCGTCGTTCGTCAGCACCTTCTTCTCCGCATCCAGGCCCGCGCGCATCACGTAGTCGGCCTCGTTCTGCCAGTACTGCGGCCCCGGAGCACCCGACCCCGACCGGTACGCATTCACCGGATCTGGCAACACGAGCGGTGCGAACGTCACCCGCGGATCATAAGTGGATGCCGCAACACCGCCGGCACCGGACTGCGCTGGCGCAATCACCGAACCTGCCAGGACACTAAGAGCCAGAGAACAGCAGTGCAGCGTCTTCACAGGCAGATCACCTCGAAGGGCGCACGGGAACGACGCAGTGCGGTCCCGGGCAAAGAAATATGTAACGGTTGTGGGCACAGTCTAGCACAGGTTACTGCGATGCCGGGCGGACTAAAGGGGCTGTACCAGATAATCAGACAGGATGCTGGTATGGCGTCTGGATTTCGCAAGAGCCGGTTGTCCTGGTCGAAGCAGGTTCGGTTGATGGAGCATTTCATTGCCGGAGCCACACGTCACTGCTGCTCAGTATGGAGTCTTCTCTTCGATGTGCTTTTCGACCTGCAGACGCGTCATCCACAGGGTTCGCGACTTACGTTCACCGAGGAGCGCCACCTGATCGGAGCGATGCCTGGTGCCCGGCTGAGTGGAGTTGCCGTAGGACATCAGACCTTCAGCTTTCAGCGGAGTGGTGAACTCCACCATAGAGATCCAGGTTTCGCCGCTTACGGCGTCGCGGGTTCCATCTTTGCCAAAGGGGCCGAGGACCATAGAAGGACAGATGCCGATGCTACCCGATCCGCTGCCCGCCGTGGCGGAACAGCACTCGCAGCCATGCAGCGAAGGCGCGCGGCTGGGCCAGAGGCAGCAAGCTGCCGTGGAACTGGAGTTCACCTCGCTCGAAGGCGTTGCGCAGCCCGGCGACGAACTTGCCGCGGAAGACGCGGCTGAGCACGCCGATGGGCAGGAAGAAGGAGTGCCGGGCGGAGATCCAGCTTGCGTGATCCGGAGCGAGACCGCCGGCGGCAATTACGCAGTGGATATGAGGGTGAAACTGCAATCGCTGGATCCAGCTATGGAGCACGCTGAAGAAGCCGATCTCGGCACCGAGGTGTCGCGGCTCGCGGGCGACTTCGAGTAAAGTCTCAGCGCTCGAGTGAAAGAGCAGGTTGTAGATGACCCGTTTGTTCTGCAATGCGAGCGGGGCTAACTCCCGCGGCAGAGTGAACACGGCATGGACGTAGCGGGTGGGCAGCAGTTCCCGCTCGCGCGCCTGGAGCCAGCGCCGGCGCGCGTTGCCCTGGCAGCGCGGGCAGTGCCTGTTTCGGCACGAGTTGTAGGAGATGGTGGTCGTATGTCCGCAGCCGGTGCAGCGATCGCGATGTCCGCCCAGCGCGGCGGTGCGGCAGCGCGCGATAGCCAGCAGCACCTTCTGGTGCTGCCAGTTGATCCACCTGCGACTATGTTCAAGGAAAGACTATCCAGCACAGCGGACGATGTCGGCCATCTCTATGAGAGGCCGGCTCATGAGCTGTGCTTGTTTCCTCCTTGTAAAAGAGAACGTGAGGGCATCGAGCGGGCTGGCGGTTGCGCTGAGATGCCGTTGCGAGAGATGCAGATAGACGGTCGTGACCTCGAGGTCACGATGGCCGAGCAGTATCTGAATGGTGCGTAGGTCGGCTCCGGCTTCGAGCAGGTGTGTGGCGAAACAATGTCGCAAGGTGTGCGGATGAATCCGCTTGCTATCGAGGCCGGCTCGTTCAGCAGCAATCTGGCAGGCACTCCATAGAACCTTCGTAGTCACAGGCTGGCTGGATGTGTGCCAGCGGTTGCCGGGGAACAGCCACTCCTTCGGCTTGCGCCGCAGCCCGCGCCAGTAGATGCGAAGTTCATCGAGCAGCTTCGGGCTGAGCATGACATCGCGGTCCCTGCCGCCCTTGCCCTCCCGGATATGGACAACCATCCGTTGGCTGTCGATGTCGCTAACCTTCAGATGAGCCGCTTCTGCGCGGCGTGCGCCGGTGGCATACATCGTCATCAGCAGGATGCGATGAAAGGGTGTATCCGCGGCGTCGATCAGTCGCGTGACTTCCTCCTGACTGAGTACGCCGGGAAGGTGACGCACCTTCTTCGGATAGGGCGTTTCGGCGACGCTCCAGCCCCGCTTCAACACGTGAATGTAGAAGAACCGCAGAGCCGGTAGCCGTAGGATGACGGTGTTGGGACTGAACTTCATCTTGGTGAACAGCATCGCCTGATACTTGCGAATGTGTTCAGGGCCAAGCTGATCCGGCGAACGGCGAAAGTACTGGCTGAAATGCGTCACGCCGTGCAGGTAGGTGCGGATGTTGTGTCGGCGAAGTTGCGGCGATGCAACTCCTCAAGCATGAGCTGACGTAGTTGGTTCACAGAGAGTTCCTCCTCTGCGTCCCAAACTATCCCGGCAGCCTCAAATGCCGGATCAGCCACACGCGCAAGCGTCCGCCGCACCAGCGGCTTCGTTCAAGTCGGCCAGTGTTCAGTAATGAGCCGGAGGCCGGGATCTCAACTGTCGGTAACAGGCCGTAGCGCGTTTCGAGCCCAATCCTGTTCAAATTGATACTCGGCGATTTTGCATCAATCGACGCGACCGATCATCGTCGAGCGTGGTCACAGTCTCTTCGCAGGCACCTATTCTCAGGTGCCTTTTTGCTTATCAAGCCACTCAGCGACGCCCGCCAAGACAGTTGGCCTCCATTTCGCGGTGACTTCAATCTGTCTCACCGCACCCGGCGGGCTCGTCCGCGCGGCGAGCGCAGGATCAGCAGCGAGGCTGCGTGCCACATCAGGGTTGAAAGAGTGCTCTGCGATCGCTTCCAGCAAGCCACCCGAAATCTTGCCCCCTAAAAGTTTCTCCCGATTCTGCTGCACGTCGTGCCATAGACGATCCACATCACTCCGCTGCGCCGCCGTCACCAGCACCATCGGAAACTGCCCATTGGTTCCCTCATCTGTCGTAGCAATCTCCACCGTCCGATCAATCAGCGCCGGGGCCTGGGCAGATGCCATTGCCCAGTAAAAGTCTCTCCTCTCTTCCGGCGTAGCGGCCGTCTTTGCGAGCGTGTGCAGTTGATCGTATGTTTCCGCATCCGCATGCCGTCCGACGACCTCGAGTACGATCCCGCGCAGTTGGGGAGACAGAGGTACGGACTTTTTCCGCAACGCCAGAAACCGCCGCCTGGCTTCAGCCGTCACATTGGGATCGTCGAACTCACCCAGTGCCGAGATAATCCGTCCGCGCAGAGTCGCGGTCCCAGCCTCCTCGCCGGTACGAGCATCCCAACCTATCCTGAGCATCAGCGGTTGCAGCAGCGTTCGCGCATACGTGCGGAAGGCGTCCTGGCCTGGCGATCCTCTTTCGAGCGCATCAATCTGGCGAAGCACGTCCAGCACGTCGGTCCAGACAACAAGCTCAGTCTCATTGGATAGCTGCCGCGTCAGATCAAGATAGGTGCCGATGTTCGAGTCGCCCGATCGGGCCAGCGACCATTGATCCGTCAGCAAATTTACCCGGTCCGCCGGAGCCAGTTCCGCATAGCTCGAGGCAAGTCTCTTTCTGTCCGCCTCGTCATACTGCACATGGTAGTAACCGTTGTCTCCGAGGTTCGCCTTGATTGCTTTGCCACAACCCGGGAAGCGCAAAGTCTCCGGAGATTTGCCCAGCACCACCGTCTTTGCCTCGCTCGGCGTTGCGCCGATCTCACCCAGAGTGACGGGAATTTGCCAGGTCAGTGCCTCCGCATGCGGGTAATCTACCGTGAATCGCCGCTGGGTCAGCGTGGCCACGGTTTCGCCCGACTGGCACTGCGTCGCAACCTCCACCAACGGAATTCCCGGCTGATCCGCAAAAGTGCCCGCGATCGCAGCG
>DASWCA010000015.1:0-11701 GCA_036390355.1 Acidobacteriaceae bacterium | reverse complement strand
ACCAACCCCAGCGCGCAGATCGCCGCAATCAGCGCAATCCACAGCACCTCAGGATGCCGTTCCGTGAATGGCCGCTGCTCGACCGGCGGGTGATAATCCGCATTCAGCCGCTCCGGCCCCAGCGTCGCGGCCACAGCCTTGTTCGACACCACAAACAGCCGCTCGTAGTCATACACCGGCGCGAGCAACTTCGGATCGCCATAATACAAAGCCAGTTCCGCGCCCGCCGCAGGCGCCTCGAAACAAAGCTTCCTCTGCCGCATCTCCAGTCGTACCGCGGCAATCGGCAGCGGCTGATCGTCGCCATTCTCGATCGCCACTTCCACCTTCGCCGGCCGCTGCAGATTCGCCCCGAGAATCGACGGCACGCTGAGCTGATCGCTGCGAATCTCGCGCCCCGCCTCCGTCGTGTGAACCCGCAGAATATTCCCGCTGACAACCTCGGGCAGCGGCGCGCGCTCGTCCCGGTCAGGTCCCTTCGGAGCCGGATCGGTAACCCCGCTCACCCGCACATCGCGGCTGAAGTTGCCCTTGAAATTTGGCGCTGGCACAAACGACACCCGCTCCACCGGCACCCGCGGCGGAATCTCAAACGTCGCGCGGCTCTCGCGCCCAACCGTCGCAATCGACGATGTCTCCGCAACTGCCGTATACAAAATCTGTGCCTCGCGGCTCGGAGGCACCTGCGCGCCCCGAACCATCGCCGGCACAAAGCTCGCGCTCGTCCCTGCCAAACTTCCAGGCGCGGGCGACACGCTCAACACGATATGCAGATAGTGGAACGTCGACTCCGGCAGCGGTAGCATCGTATCCCGCGAAAGGCGCTGCGACGAAAGATCGAACAGTGTGAACGAGCCCAGTGCCGTAGAGTTGCCGCTCCCCAGCGAATCCGATCCCGAAACAGTCGCGGTCGCAAGGAAGTCGTGAATCTCCGGATCAAGATCCAGCGTCACGCCCGTATACGCTCGCGGTGGCATCTCCAGGTCGAAGACAATCTTGCCGCCGTGCGAATCGCCCCCTCCAATTCCGCCTCCCAGATTCAACACGCGCGCCTGCTCCGTCTCCTCACTCATCACTTCGCTCAGCGTAATGGCGTAAGGAACCTCATGCGCCCCACTGACCGCAACTCCGCCCTGCGTCGGAAAGATCCGCAAATCCGTAAGAGAAGGCGCCGCATGCGGAAAAATCTGTGCATCCAGTACCGCGCAAGCCTGTCCCGCGCCCCCCAGGTTTATCGCCCGCTCATACTGCATGTGATCCGGCTGCGCGACCGGCCGCTCATCCGTCGCCGCGCCTTGCCATAACAGAACCGCCAACAGCGCAGCAGCCTTCATTTGGCAGCCTCGGGGTCCGTCTCGGATTTCGCTTCCTCATCTGTCCCGGCACTATGCGTCTTCTCTGGCGGGCGCAGATTCAGCCAGTCCTTCTGATACGCAAAACTGATCGTCATCAGCAGCGCGCCCAGTCCCAGGAAACTCACCACGCGATATCCCTGGCTCAGATTCCGTGTGTCGTACAGGAATGTCTTGCCGATTGTGAACACCAGCAACACCAGCCCTTGCCACCGCAGAAATCCGTTGCGCCTCCAGAAGCCCACCGCCAGCAACGCCGCGCCATACAGCATCAGGAACGCGGAAATCGCCAGCGCCTGCTGCAGCCCCGCATCCACTGTGGCCTGCGAGTTCTCCCAGATCGCCTCGATCTCGCGCACGCCCGTCAACACCGCAATCAGGTTGAACGCAATCGTCGAAATCGCCGCCCAACTCATCCAGAACTGCTCATCCGAGCGTTCCTCCGCAAGGCGAAGCGACACTGCAACCACACCCGCGAGCACCGCCAATCCAATCAGCGCCTCGAAGAATTCGCCAGTCTGGAACGGTGGATGAATCCCGCTCCACGCCCACGACGAAAACAGTTCTCGCAGCGTCAGTACCCCCGCTGTCAGACCGATCAGAACGAATGCGCAGATTGCGATCACGTCCCAATCCAGCGTGCGCACCTGTGCCCGGACAGCGCGCGAATCTGCGGCTATCCGCAACGCGAGCCATGCTGCCCCGCCGAACACCAGGATCCCCGTCAGTGCCGTGCCTGTACCCTTATTCCACAGCGACAGCCCACCCACATCCAGCAGTCCCGAAGAGTGAACGCAGATTCCGCAAAATCCCAGCGCCAGCGAACCGGCGGCTAGCCATCGCAGCGTGCTTGAGGCATAGCTCTCGTCCGCGTTTAGCGGTGCGCCGGTCGCCGCCAGTCTTGCCGAGACCCACAGCAACGCCAGCCCTTCCACCAGCCAGCTCACCGTGATCCAGTGCCCACTTGCCTTCAGCGGAATCGCGATGGTCAGCAACACCACCGCGATCGAAAGATGAATCGCCGAAGCAGTCCGCGTCTGCGGCGCGCGCATCACTCCCAGATACACCGCCGCCAGCACCAGCATCATCCACGGAAGCCAATCGTGATGTCCCGCATCCTGCAGCACGGAGTAAAACGCGAGCGCCACAAAAGCCGCATTCGCCAGCGGCAGCAAAATATCTTCCAGCAGAGTCGCCAGCGATGCAAAACGCGCCGCGGCCCCCTCCGAATTCCCAGCCGCGCGTCCTATCGCAACGCTAGCAAATACCACTCCAAACAGCACGATGAACAGCGATGTCGTCATCAGCTCATCGGCGGCGTAGAACTCCGAGTACCACCCGACAAAGAAGACCATTGTGAGCGGAAACGCTCCCAGCAGCAGCCGCGGCCACGTCTTCAGCCGCACCAGCGCCACGGTCGCCACGTCGATCGCCAGCAGATAGGTGAACAGAAATATCTCGTGATTTCCTCCGGTCGACAGCAGCATCGGCGTCGCAAATCCACCGGCCAGGGCATACGCTCCCGGCAACTCCGAGTCTTGTGCCCACGCCATGAACGCATTCCACGCGGTCACCAGGATCATCAGTACCAGCGCCACTTCCGTCGGCAGCAGTTGGTACAGGTGGAATCCCGCCCACAGCGATAGATACAGCGCTCCGGTGCCCACGGCCTTCAGCGAATACGAAAACGCCGCGAAGCCCTTGCTTCGAAAACGTTCGGACCACAGCACCAGGGCCGCTCCGGCCACCAACCCCGCGATCATCCGGCCGGCTGGACCAATCCAGCCGCGATCCACCGCCAGCTTCATTCCATAGGCAGTTCCCGTCAGCAACAGCACAATCGCAATCCGATTGAATATCTGCGACCCAAGCCGGCTCTCAAAGGACTCCCGGGATTCGGGTGTCGCCCTCGCAACCGGCCGCATGGATGCCCATGCCTCGGAAACCGCACGCTGCACTTCGGGCGCCGCCGAGTCCGGAATCGCAATCGGCCGAGGCGGAGGCGGTGCAGGTGCCACAGCCGCCGCGGTCCACGCCGCGTCAGTCCCTGGGGCGCTTCTTTCCTGGACGCCCTTCGCGGCGATCCCGCGCTGCAACGCGGCCAGCTCAACCTCAAGCCGTGCAACGCGTTCCTCAAGGGCCGTCAATGCGGACGTCCGCTCATCCCCATCAACGTTGCCCGGTCGTCCCGGATCGCCCTCATTTGCCATGGCCACTACTGTAGTGCATTTCTACCCTTCAAACCCGCGGGAATGTCACCGGGATTCTGTTTTCTGAATCGCATCGGGTGGCCTATCTTTTCCAGATTCACCGGAAAGGGTGGGTTGTCCTTGACCCGCTCCGGTAACTCCGCTCCTCAAATCGACTTCGGCGCACCAGAGGCGAAGAAGCTTCGAAGCTGTCCGCGCAGCTGCCACCCCTCGGCATTCAAGCCTGTGGCACGGAATCGCATCCCTTGATACCCTTCTCGACAACGATGGGCCACGATTCCATGCCGGAACGAGTATTGGTTGTCGATGACGATGAAATGAGCCGTGAGCTTCTAGCCGTCCTGCTTGAAGCCGAGGGCTACACAGTCGAGTCCGCTGATTCCGGCGATGCGGCGCTCGCCCAGATTCGGAGCAATGAGAGCCCGCCCCTCGTCGTGCTCACGGATTGCCAGATGCCCGGCACCAGCGGCGCAAGTCTCGCAGGCAAACTTCGGCGCGCATGTGGCCCGGCCACCCTGCTTCTGGCTATGAGCGGAAGCCAGCCCGTCGAGACCACAATCTCCAATTTCGACGGCTTTCTACTGAAGCCCTTCAAGATTCAGGATTTAGCCGCCGCGCTGTCTTCCTGGACTCGCCCCGCAGACACAACGGCAACCCAGGCAGCAAAAAAGAGGAAACCTGCAACCGCCTCTCCTGCGCTGGAGACGGGCATCCCGAAAGTTACATCGGGAAATTCCTCTGCCCCAAAACTCGCATCCAACCTGGATATGAATACACAGTTACACGAAGCCCAGGCTGCAGAATCTGGCTTCACCCAAAACAATTACGACAGCCCAGTCTTGAACGAAAAAATCTACGGGCAGCTCGCGCGCGCCATGCCCGCTCAACAACTCCACGAGATGTATGCGCTGTGTGTCAACGACGCACGCGAGCGCATCGCGGAGATGCGCAGGCTTGAGCAGGCGCACGATCATGCAAACTTCTCTCGCCAGGCCCACGCCATCAAGGGCAGCTCCGGAATGCTGGGCGCGACCCAGTTGCACGGAATGGCCGCCGAACTGGAAAAAACCGGAGTCGAAGACCCCGCTGCGAATTCAGCGCAAGACGTTAACTCTCTAGATGAGCTATCGGCTGCATGCGACCGCCTTGAGCGTATGCTGGGTTCACGCGTCTGAGGCAGAATGTCCTCAGCCCACCTGTGCGAGGATAGCCGCAAATGAGTCAGCAAACCGCCAAGAAACCTACGCCTCCTGCTGCCGGTCTGGCAAACATACGAATTGTCGTCGCCGACGATCATCCCGTCGTCCGCTTCGGTGTCAAGCAAATGCTGACTAACGAACCGGGCTTCGAAGTTGTCGGTGAAGCCGAAGATGGTGACGACGCGATCACCCAGACACTCGAGCTCGAACCCGACATTCTCCTCCTCGATCTCCTGATGCCGCGCCTGCCTGGACTCGAAGCCATGCGCGCCATCATGACCAAGTCGCCGCGAGTGAAGATCGTCCTCCTCACCAGCACCATTTCGACCCAGCAGATCATCGAGGCTCTCCAGATCGGCGCCCGCGGAATCGTCCTCAAGGACTCCGTTGTCGGCGATCTCGCCCAGGCCCTCCGCGCAGTGCTCGGCGGCGATTACTGGATCGGCGGCGAGCGTGTCGCAAACCTGCTCAAGGCGCTCCAGGAACTGCAGGCCAAGGCGGCCGCAGTCCCCGAACGCAAGACCTATGGCCTCACACCCAGGGAACTCGAAGTCGTCACCTGCATCGTCGAAGGATGCAGCAACCGCGACATCGCCACCCAGTTCTCCATCAGCGAGGAAACCGTCAAGCGCCACCTGTCGAACGTCTTCGACAAGACCGGCGTCTCCACGCGCCTCGAACTAGCCCTCTTCGCCATAGCCCACAAACTGGTCGAACTCTAGCCCACAAACTGGTCGAACTCTAACCGACATCATGTCGCGGCGTCATTCGACTCGCCCCAACGCCGTCATTCTGACTCGCAGAGTCAGAATCTCCGTAGTTGTTTTTGCTCGCGCGCCCGAGGTGTGTCTCGCTTCCCAAACCCTCAGACCGCCGGCTGTGCCTTCGCCGCAAAGATCCCCGCGAATGAGCCGCGGTACGCATACACCAGAAAAGCCTCCAGCAGTCCACAAAACAATCCCGGACCGATGCCCGACGGCTGCATCGTGATGTGAAACAGCAGAATGTTCACCAGGATCCCCGCGAGCAACGTCAGCGCAAGCGGAACGAACCGCCCGAACAGCAGCATCAGCCCGGCGGCCGTCTCTACGAACCCGTAAAAGTGGACCCACTTGTGTGTGAACATCAGCGTCATCATGGACGCGACGTCTCCTTGCAGAGGCGGCGCCGGAAGAAACTGAAGAATCATATTCAGCCCAAATACCAAAAACACCAGCCCCAGCAAAATCCTTGCCACTAAAACGGCGATCTTCATAGCTGTGCTCCAGATTCTGGAAATTTGACTTGCTCGGCCCCTTGCACCTCAATCGGATGTCGCCAACACCCATCTGATGCAAAATAAAGGGATGCCGAACGACTCAAATTCAACCCCCGGCGTCTCCCTCTCCCTGGCCGGCCGCACCGCCCTCGTCACCGGAGGCTCCCGCGGCATTGGCGCCGCTACCGTCCGCCTCTTTCGTCAGGCTGGAGCTCGCGTCGCCTTCAGCTATCGCGCCGCCCGGCCTCAGGCCGAAGCTCTCTCCACCGAATGCGGCGGCCCAGCCGTCTGCCTCCCCATCCAGCAGGACCTCGCCACCCCCGAGGACGGCGAAGCCCTCGTTGCTAGCACCATCAAGTCCTTCGGCGATCTCGACATCCTCATCGTCAACCACGGCATCTGGCCGCCCGTGGAAGCCAACATCGCAACCATGTCCGCCGCCCAGTGGCGCCGAACCCAGGCCATCAACGTAGACAGCGTCTTCGGCCTCGTCCACGCCGCCGCCGCCCACATGCTCACCCGCCCCTTGCATTCGGGAAGCGCCCGTGGCCACATCGTCCTCATCGCGTCCTCGGCCGGCCAGCGCGGCGAAGCAGGCCACGCGGACTACGCCGCCAGCAAGGGCGCGCTCATCTCGCTCACCAAGAGCCTCTCCTCCGAACTCGCCCCACACGGCATCTACGCCAACTGCGTCGCCCCCGGCTGGACCTGGACAGAGATGACCGACTCCGTCTTCGGAGATCCCGAAGTCGCCGCCCGCGTCAACCCCACCATCCCCGTCGGCCGTCCCGGCCACGTCGACGAGATCGCCGGCCCTATCCTCTTCCTCTGCACCCCGCTCGCCGGCTTCATCTCCGGCGAAATCCTCAACGTCAACGGCGGCGCCGTCCTCATCGGTTGATCTCCCAGCCACTGCGCCTCATTGTGGCGTTCCCACCGCATGCCCCGGATTCGCATTGATCAGCGAGTTCAGCACCAAAGAAAATCTGTCCGCCGGCCCTGTATATCTCATCCAGTAGTGATGGCTGTTCGTCGTTGTCGAGAAGGTGTAACCCGCATCGTGCGGATAAGGGCCTGCGAAGGTATATGTGCCCGGCCCCCCACCCACTTCAAACAGGCTGGGCAGCAGCAGGCCCATAAATCCCCACGAGTCGAACGCCCCGCGCGAATCGCCGCCTCCCCCGTAAACAACATCCAGCGCATCCCACGCGTCCTTTGGCCCGCGCGTGTACTCTTCTACCCCCTGGGCCCAACTCGGCATGCACGAAGCGTCGCCGCCGAACAGGTACACCGGCACCGGCCCGTTATGCGCCAGCACATACTCCGCAGCGGCCACACCGAGGCTGAAGTTTCCGATGCTCCCCTGATCGCCGCATAATCCCTCCTGCTGATAGATCGCCGCCACTTTCGACTGGAACAAGGACATCCCGCCCGAACTCAGCATCAGATCGTAGATGCCATTCAAGCCGCCGCCGCCAACGATGGTCACATTCGAATACTTCGTCAGCACCTGCATGTACATCTCCACATCCGTCATCACACCGGAGGCCATGCGCCGGTTGTAGTTCGCATCGTACCCGGCAGCCGGAACCTCGTCCCCGCGCACAGGGCCGCAAAAAAACAAAGGCTCGTCCGCCCAATTGGTGTTCGTCCCGCCGCATCGCGTCGACTGCGGGGTCTGCGCGACCGGCACGTGGGCCAATCCGGCCTCGTCCAGCGCCTGGCGATACCACGCCACCGTCGGTCCGCCCTGGCCATCCTCCACCCCCACAAGGTTGATGCAGCCCATCTTGTGAGCCGTAACCGCCGCAGCCACCAGTCCCCAGTTGTCCCAGTCGTCGTCCCCATCCTCGATCAGGATCACGTTCGGCCGCTTCGCACACACTTGCGTCAACCCAGCGCGGGCGGGGCTGCCATAGAGCACCAGGTCCTGCGCCATCGATGGAGGCGCAACTCCCGGAATGATCGCAAGATCGTCGATCATCCGCATGCCCGGCACCGGGATAGGGACCCTCGCCATCACGTTCCCCGCGTCCCCATTTAAATACCACGGATCGCCCGAAAGAATAGAAGTGTTCAGCAACACCGGCGCGATCGCCACTCCCGTGCCTGCCTGCCCCACCAGGCTTATCGCCGGCGCTGAAGTGCAGTACCCATTCGTCGCATAGGAGATCGACGACGGAACCCCCGACACCGCCAGCATGGTGCCCGTCACCGAACAGTGCGGACCGCCTCCGCTCGAAACAAAGGCCGTCGCCGCGGCATATCCTGTCCCGCCGCTCAGCGCCAGCGATACCGCCCCAAGACTCGTCCCGTAGCTTCCCCGCGTATATCCCCAGACGCCCGGCGCCGCGATGTTGCTTCCAAACGAAGCACCCCCCACTGGAACGCCATCCACAACAATCCCGATCCCGCTCGCCATCCCGCTGCCGTCGTACGTGGCCGTAATCTGGTGCGGTTGCCCATCCCCCAGGTCGTCCACATCCCCGCAGGCCACTGTGGTCGACGCCGACCCCAGGCTCTTCCCGGCGCCAAGCATCAGGCACACCTGTGGTTCGCCGGTCCAGCCCATCAGCGCGTTGATATACAAGAAAATTCCCTGTGTCTCCGCGCCTCCCGGCCGCAGGTTGCTCCCCATCGCCGCCGGAGTGCCCTTGCCCGCGATCAGCCACTCCGAGTAACCCCCGCCCGCGACATGCGCGGATACCTCCGCCGTCACCGTAAAGGGCTGCGTCCACTCGAAGCTGCCCAGGCTGCTGCTCGGCGCATAAACCGCCGCATCCGGACTGAAACTCGCCGCCTTGCTCCCCGGAATAGGCGATGGCTGCCGGTAGTCGATTGTGCCCGTCGAGATCGCATTCCACGTCATCCCCGACGCCGTATCCAGAAACCCGCCGCTCGCCTCGGCGAAATTCAGATGCACAATCGGGTGCTGCGCCTGAATCTCCTGGTCATACGTAGAGTGGAGCTGCGCAAACGCCGGCACCCACAGCAATACCAACCCAAGTAGAGCGAATGAGATAGGCCGGGACTTCAATCCCGGAAAAACCGGTGCAGAATCAATACGGGCTTTAGCCCCTGGGTTTTCGGAGTAGCAGCGGGCTTCAGCCCGCGGTAACGCCCCGAAAATAACCCGGGCTTCAGCCCCGGGCCTCTTCCATCGTGCCAACAATCGCCTCGCCACTAATTGCTCCTCAACGTCTCGGTTGCGCCCACCACAAACGCATCCGTCAAGCCACCCGAGTCGGTCCTCGTCATGCGATACTGCACCCCCGCGCCCGGCGAGCAGCCCGCCGTCCCGCTCGTAGCCACTCCGGCAAGCGTTGCCGTAGTCACCAGGCTGTTGGCCGGTCCGCTGACGGCCGTCGTCGCAGTCACCGCCGCTCCATACGCAGGATTCGATGTCAGCGGCGCAGTGCCCACTCCGTAGCACGCAGCCTGAACGCTCCAGGTTGCCGACCCGCCGGTCTGCGCCGCATAGAACGTAATGTTGAAGTCGGTCGACGTCCAGTTTGCCGGAAGCACCTCGTCGAAGTAGAGATACTGCGGCGCACTCGCTCCCGAGATAAAGTCCGCATAGCCGAAAGGCGTTACATCGACATTCGCGCAGCCCAGATACGGAGCCGTCGCGCTCGGAATCGACCAATCTTTCGCCATCGCCGATCCGCCGGAACAGTTTGCCGTCCGCAGGAAGACGCTCGTCGCCGTCCCATACACAGGAATATTCAGGACTCCCGCCGTCAGCGTCGCCGCGCCATGCGTCCCCGTCTCCGTCACTCCGGAAACCCCGCCCGTCCCTCCAGGTCCTGCGGGTCCCGCCGGCCCTGTCGGACCAGGCGGCCCTTGTGCTCCCGTAGCTCCCGTAGCTCCGGTCAGCCCTTGTATCCCCGCTGGCCCTTGGGCCCCTGTTGCGCCTGTCGCTCCTTGCGGACCCTGTGTTCCCGTGCCCCCGGAGCCCACCGGCATCCACTGCGAAGCGTTCGTGGCCGGCACATTGCCCACATTGTCCGGAGCCAGCGAAATATAAAACTGGCTCCCGCACGACACCATATCGTTCAGGTTGTAAACCGTCCCCGCCGAGTAGCTCCCCGCATACGACACCAGCGTCCGGGTCTGTGCCCCAACACCAGCCGCCGTTCCCATCCACAGGGTGAAAGCCAAAAACAGTGCCTTCCATCTTGAAATACGTTGCATCCGTGCGTGTCCCTCTCTGCTGTTTCCACTCACAACGTTGTTCTCAGCGCGTTAAGCCTGAGTCAGGGTCAGTGCGCCATTTACCACCACCAATGTGTAGGTCTTCGCTGTCACCGAATCAACCAACCCGATCTGCGCAGCTCCTTCTGTCGCGGTCGAGCCGGGTACAAGCGTCAGAGCGCCGCTGGTCACCGCCAGCAGGTAGTGCGCGCCGGTTACATGGTCGATAAGGCCCGCGTTCACCGACACCGCCCCCGAACTGCCGAGTCCGGTAAGCGTAGGCGCGCCATTGACCACGCTCACGCTGAAGTGTGCCTGGGTCACCGAGTCCGCCAGAACCAGTCCGCTGCCAACGCTGCTGACTCCGGAAACGATCGAATTTCCGCCGCATCCGGCGATCGGCCACGTTAACCCCGAAACCAACAGAATCGCTGCGGCCAACCTCTTCAATTCCCACTCCCGGACACGTTGATTGGAACAAGGCCATTATCGGCAGGTCCCCGCGTCGACAAGCGTGTCGTGGGACACAAACGAAATCACCACCGTCCCAATTCGGAACGCAGCCCGATCCGTCTCTCCACTGTGGATGCAAAGGGCCGAAGGCCCGCCATATACCAGCATGGGGCGAACCCCATGTTGGTGCGCCAGAAGCTCTGAGGGCTGTAAGCCCGACATATAAATGGTTCGGTTACCAGAAAAATCCAAACGCGATTGCCCTATCTTTTTGGGCCCCTGCTTGACACGCCCGATATAATACTTACAGGGGCATTCCAAGCATCTCTCCCATGCATTGCCGGCATCTCTCCAGGCGAGATGGATGCAACTACATTGGAATGAATATTTTGCGTCTAAGTCTTTTAGATCCAATATCTTGGACGTTAGGTATGGACTTAACTCCCCTGTTTTGAATATTTTGGAATTTTAGAGGGGGGAGGGGTTGCCATGCCGCAGACGGCCGAAAGCATGACTCACACAGCTATCATCCCTCCGCAAACGTCCAACCGAAGAAACTGCGTGCCAGACCCGAAAAATAAATCCCGCATGAAGCTCCTCGCGACCGCAACCCTTCTGTTCACCGCATCTCTCCTCGTGCCCCGGCAGCTTCCCGCCCAGGCTTCGGAGATCCCCAGCGCCGCGCCTCCCACAGTCGCCGGCCAGACCGCGGACCAGCGCGGGAAACTCCTCATCGACCAGATGATTGCCGCGCTCGGCGGCGACGCGTGGCTCAACCGCTCCACCATGCAGCTCGACGGTCGCACCTCCTCCTTCTTCCAGGGCGCTCCGAACCCCTACATCACCGAGTATCACGAACTCCGCCGGTTCCCCGCGCCGGGCCAGCCCGGGGCGGACCGCGTCGGCTTCCTCACTCCCCGAGGCATGATCCTGCCTGGCAAGGTCATCGATGTCGTCCAGATATGGATGGACGGCCACGGCTACGAGATCACCTACAAGGGCAAGACCGAGCTGCCGAAAGATCAGGTTGAGGAG
>DASWCA010000014.1:0-2449 GCA_036390355.1 Acidobacteriaceae bacterium | reverse complement strand
GATCGTGAGGCCCAGGGCCTGGGCGGTCTTGAGGTTGATGACCAGCTCGAACTTCATCGGCCGCTCCACCGGCAGGTCCGCCGGCTTGGCGCCTTTCAGGATGCGATCCACGTAGTAGGCCGCGCGCCGGTACGCATCCGTGAGGCTCGGTCCATAGTACATCAGTCCGCCCTCAGCCACGGGGCCGCTGTTTTGGAACATCGTCGGGAGCTGGTGCTGGGCCGCAAAATCCACGACCTGTCTCGTATACCTGCTGGTCAACACATCCGTGATCATGAAGAGCGCGTCGGGGCGGTCCGCCGTCATCGTCGCGATAGCGCTGTCGATATCTGTGACCTCGTGCACCCCTAGCCTGGATTCCCACGTTAGGGAAAAGACTTAACACCACGACGGTCTAGCCGAAGACGAACCGGAGGCGTTTATTCCCCAACCAGGGGACGGGCACATCCGTGGTGCCAAAGCCGGCCGCGATCAGCAGGGGATGATGGGCCCGCTTCTGATACTGGACCTGAATTGCATCGTCGGACAAGGTGATCACGCCGACGGCATCAATAAAATCCCGAAAGATATGGCGCCCCTTGGCCACCTCATAGCCCCTGCCGACCTGGGCGCCCAGCAGACGATAGAGGCTGCTGGCCATGAGAGTCAACTGTAAGTCACAGGTGATCTTCATAGCCACGGCTGACGACAAGGCATCCATATGGAAAAAGTCGATGCCATCGGCGATGCTGTTTTCAATCACCATGCGTTGCGCATAGCGTTCAATGAGCGTCGACGCTGCACGGCGCAGCTGATTGGTCACAAGGAAGGTCGGCTCTTCATGACCGAGGTCCGCTACGGTCAATTGGCGCAGGGGACCCTCATACCCGGTGAGATGGATGGTATCGTCGAGCACGCGCGGGCGTCGGTACGCCCGCGCGACATTTTGTAAGGCCACGCGTCGCCATGCTGAGGCTGGCAGGTGGGTCAGGGCGGCGAGCATCTTGGGAGAACGTCGCCGGAGGGTAATGAAGTCAATCCCGCGTTGGTTGAGCCGGTTCAGGTTGGCATACGTGGTGCGCTTCGAGTCAAAAATGAGTTCGTGGGGTACCTGACCGGTGCGCTGCTCCCAATAGGCGACGAACTGGAGCATCTCGTCGTTTTGTTCGGCTTGCTGCAGCTGCCCATTGGCGTAGCAAAAGACCCGTGTGTCGGCATCGTGCGCCAGGAAAGCCAGCATGCCCTTTTGACGACGGCTGCGCGTGGAAACGTCATGCTTTTGGACAAGCGCAGCCTCGCCGTGGAACGGAATGGTATGGCAGTCGAGATCGAAGGAGACCCCATGCTGCAAGCCCAATGTGCTCGTGGCATCGTGCCACAGGCGCATGAGCACCGGATAACAGGCCGGGTCGATACGGCAACTATACTCAGTTAAAAAGGCGCGTTTCGGCATGACATTGAGGCCGGCAAAGAGGGCCAAGCCGTCGTCAAAGACCGCGCTCATGACGTGACTGTGTCGCGCATTGCCAAAGAGTTTTAAGGCGAGGAGCGCCCGCATGGCGTGAGCGGCAGGGATTTTTTTCGAACCGGGCAACCCGGCCTCGCCAAGGAGTTGGTCGAAAGGGAGCGCGGCCAGAGAGGGGAGGAAGAGAAACAAGCCGCCAAACGTGGTGCGCAGCTGGCGCGGACGCAGATCGAGCCGCCGCACATCCGCGACCGCCGCCGCCGTGGGGCGGGGCGTGTCGGGGCGTTCATCGTCAGCGCGGCGGGGTAAACGGGCGAAACCTTCTTCTTTCAAGAGGAGCGCAATGGTCACGGGGCTCAGGCGGTGTCCCTCAGCCTTGAGGGTCTCGCTGATATCGTAGATGGAGAAGTTTTGCTTCCGCAGCGCAATGACCTGGTCACGGACCGGATCCCGTTTCGGAGCACGGTGAGGACCTTTGTGTGGTTGGAGAAAGAAGGCGCGTTGGGGGTGTTGGCGGAACTGGTGGCAGAGCACGCGGAAACTCCCGCGGGTATAGCCAAAACGCTTAGCGACCTCCTGAGAGGGGAGGCCCTCAACAAAGTACGCCCGGAGTGCCTCGTACTGCCGATGGGTGGGATCGGTCGGCTCAAGGAAGACGCGTTCCAGCTCTGTAAGGGGTTTTCCTATACTGATAAACATAGATCCACACTGTTACCTATATCGAAGCGGGAGTTTTTTCAAGGAATCCATACCCTGGCTTGTGAAGAAGACAGGTATCGATAGGGAATTATCAGTTTAAAACCATGATAACAGAATCGAGGTAAAAAACCCATCGTAATACGGTAGAGAGAGGGGCAGATGTTAGGTCCTTATGGAATGGTGGGAATCCAGGCTAGCGTGAGGACAAGGAGATCTAACCAGGGTAGCACGAGCGGCGCGAGAAAGACCATGACCAGCACGCCCCAGACGGCGAGAGCCAACCAGATGCAATGGCTCGCCGCCGCA
>DASWCA010000013.1:0-11842 GCA_036390355.1 Acidobacteriaceae bacterium | reverse complement strand
TCGGGCGGCTCGCACAATTGCCTCCCGATCGAACGGCGCCATGGATGACGCGTTCAGCACTCGTGCGGAGATGCCTCGCTCGGCAAGTCTTTCAGCGGCTTCGAGCGCGCGGCACACGAGAATTCCGTTAGCCACCACGGTCACATCTGAGCCTTGGCGCATGACCGTCGAATGTCCTGGGCGGAAGACGTAGTGCTCATCCAGTAGAACCGGAACAGGCAATCGACTGAGCCGCAGGAAAACGGGTCCATCATGATCTCTCGCCCAAAGCATCGCCGCCCGGGTTTCGATTGGGTCCACCGGCACAATGACAGTGAGATTCGGAATCACCCGCGTCCATGCGAGATCTTCAATGGAGTGATGCGTCGGTCCAAGTTCACCGTATGCCATCCCGCTCGACATCCCGCACAACTTCACGTTGTTGCGGGCGTAGCCGAGGTCCACCTTCACCTGCTCCATCGCCCGCGCGGTCAGAAAGCACGAAGCTCCGCAAACGAAGGGAATCATGCCGCCGTTTGCAAGCCCAGCGCCGACTCCGACCATATTTTGTTCGGCGATGCCGACGTTGACGAAGCGGTCGGGGAAGTTACTCTTGAATCCCTTCAACTTCGTCGAGTTGAGCGAATCGTTGACGACCGCGGCGATCCGCTTATCCTCTGTCGCCATTTCTACGAGGGTTGAGGCAAATGCGTCCCGGCAGTCGTACGACCCGACTTTGACCACGGCTTCTACGCTCATACTAACGCCCCCAGCAATTCTTCTCTGGCAGCTTCGAGTTGTGCTTCGGTCGGGACTCCGTGGTGCCACTCAGGCTTGTTCTCCATGAAGGAAACGCCGCGTCCCTTCACCGTGTTGGCGATGACACATGTCGGCTTACCGGCCTCGACCGGCCCCCCGCCAAGTACTTTTCGCAGCTGGCTGTGATCGTGCCCGTCCACTTCGACGACGCCCCATCCAAACGCCGTCCATTTCTCCGGCAGCGGATCCATCCTGATGGTCTTTTCGGTGAAGTCTCCCTGCTGGATGCGGTTGCGGTCGACGATCACGACCAGGTTATCCAGGTTATATGTGGCCGCGGTCATCGCCGCCTCCCAGTTCGTTCCTTCTTGCAATTCGCCGTCGCCGGTCAGTACGAATACGCGCCACGCAGCGCGCTGCATCTTCGCCGCCAGCGCGCATCCCACTCCAATTGGAAGTCCGTGTCCGAGCGGTCCGGTATTGGCTTCGACCCCAGCCAGCTTATTTCGATCGGGGTGGCCATTCAGCTTCGATAGAGGGTCCATATAAGTGCGGAGCGACTCGGCCGAAATAAGTCCAGCCTCGGCCAGTGTCGAGTAGAACGATCCCGAGCAGTGTCCCTTGCTCATGATGAAGCGGTCCCGATCCGGCCGTAGCGGGTCGGCCGCATCGATTCGCAGTACCGCCAGATAGAGCGTTACTAAAACATCGGCCGCAGAGAGATCTCCGCCAGGGTGCCCCACCTTTGCGTGATGCACCATCTCGAGCGCGCTCATTCGCACCCTCGCGGCCGCACGGCGCAGCCGCTCTTCCAACTCCATTTCCCCGTCCGACTTATTCACCCGGTCCTATCTCCTGCTGAATTGCGCTCGTTTTCGCGACAATCATTGCGGTGATACTCGCCTTCCTGCTGCGCGGTTGTCAATCACGATCAGCGATTCCGCGCAGGACCGCACTGGGTGGTCACGCGGAATACGTATGCGATTCCGCTCGCTGGCGCCGCGGCCGGGAGTGTGAGATGCAGGCCGTCGGGCTGTTCCGTGAAAGGGATGGAAGCGTCCGAGCCGAGAAGTTTGACAGAGCAGACGGGCGCGGGCAAGTAAGGGTTACCGCGGAAGAGAGTGTGGATGACGAGCGCGCTATCGCGGGGCCAGCCAAGAGCCGTCGCATAAAGGATATTGCCGTCACCGGAGGTAGTGAAGCGGATGTCGTCCACAGTGTAGGTTTGGATGTCGGAATTCTTTTCGGTGGAGTTCTTAGACGCTTTTGTCGGGCCTTCGCCGAAGACAGTGAAGGGGCGGGAGCCATAGATTGCTTCGCCGTTGAGAGTGAGCCACGCCCCCATTTGGAGCAGGACGGCACGCGCTTCCTCCGGAATCGTGCCGTCGGATTTCGGACCGACATTGAGCAGGAGATTGCCATTCTTCGCAACCGTATCGAGAAGTTGATGGATCAGAGATTCGGCGGTACGGTATTCGTCGTGCTCAACGTAACCCCAGGAATGAATGGAGATGGAAGTGTCGGTCTGCCAGGGAAGAAGTCGGAGCGTATCCAGCTTGCCGCGCTCGATGTCCAGCGTGGCGGTGTTGGCCGGCATCGATTCCTGCTTGTATGTGAGGACGGGCTGGCGGTTCCGTTTTGCGGAACTGTCGTAATAGTAGGCAGCGAATTCCTGAAGTGCGGGCTTGTAGGCCGGCTGTCCAATCCACCAGTCGAAGTAGAAAAAGTCAGGCTGGTATTTGTCGACGAGTTCGGTGGAGCGGGCGAGCCAGTTGTTCAGCCAGGCCTTGTCGGGCGGCAGCCAGCGCTCGAGATGCGAAGGATCAGGTTCTTTCGCATCGCCGGCGGCGTTGTCTGGGCCGCGAAGGCTCATGGGAGCAGCCGGGCCATAGAGTTGGGCATCTTCCGGCTGTGGCTGGGCGGTCATTGCGGTGCGGACGTCGGAGGGGATGTTGCGTCCAACGCCGTACCACCACCAATGCTCAGCGGTGTGCGAAGACACGCCAAAATGCAGACCGCGCGCGCGGGTAGCCGCAGCAAGTTCGCCGACAACGTCACGGTGAGGGCCCATAGAGGCCGCGTTCCATGGCGTGATGTCGGAGGCGTACATTGCGAAGCCATCACAGTGCTCGGCGACAGGAACAATATAGCGGGCGCCGGCGCGAGCAAACAGATCGACCCAGGCGGCAGGATCGAAGTGCTCAGCGCGAAACATGGGAATGAAATCCTTGTACCCAAATTTGGTCAGCGGGCCATAGGTGGCGATCTGATGCTCATAGGCCGCGTTGCCGGGGATGTACATGTTCCGCGAATACCATTCGTTAGCAAATGCCGGAACGGAGTAAACGCCCCAATGCAGAAAGATGCCGAACTTGGCGTCGCGATACCAGTCGGGTGTGCGGTATTGCGCGAGTGAGTCCCAAGTGGGGTGAAAGCGGACAGCCCGGTTCGCGGGTGCGGTCACTGCGTGGACTTTAGCGAGCTGTCGCTCAATCTTGGCGGCGGAGTTCTGCGCAGGCACAGTCTGCGCAGCAACTGCGGGGACGACACTCACGAGAGCAATGGCGAGGACAATAGATTTCACCGCGCCACCATAGCAGAGTGAGGTGCAGTTTGACAGCCCGGTCTTGACGTTGGCCGCCAAGTGAGACGGCACTACCAGGGCCTCGAGCGCGCAACGCCGATGCCGCGGACCTCGTTTGGATACTTCCCCGAGACCGCGCAGTAAAAATGGTAGAGCGATCCTTCGTTATAGATGATGGATGGCTTGTGCGCGAATGTCTCGTCGATCGAACCGGGTGCGCCGGTGTCGATGAGAATCTCGGAAACCTTTTTGAAGTGCAGCGGGTCTTGGCCCAGCGCGAGCATCTCGCAGGCTCGGCCGGGACGCTGGTATCCGAAACCAAAATAGAACATTGCGTATTCGCTGCCATTCTTGACGACGAAGGGATTCGAGGCGAAGCGACTGTCGCGGGCATCGGCAGTCGGCGGAACCTGATCGTAAAGCGGGTTCGAAGCAGGCAATGTTGAGGAACCGCGGGGCCCATTTCGCAGGATTGGATTCCCCGCATAGCGAGTCCATCGCTTGAGATCGGTGCTGGTGGCGACGCCGGTCTGCTCGTGCCAGCCGCCACCTTCGGATTTGGGGAGGGTGTCCGTCTTGGCGTTGTAGTAGAGGTAATAGGTCCTCTTATCCAGAAACAAGTCGGCACGGTACAGGCCGCCGTGCTCCCACGGTTCGCCGTCGGCTGGATAAAGGATGGGCTCCGTGAGCGTCCAGTGCAGGAGGTCGCGCGACGTGGCGAGGCCGATGACGGCAGCGCCCTCTTCATAGCCGGCGCTCGGGTACGCGTTCCATGCAGCGAGATATTGACCGTTTACCTTGAGAGCTTCGCCTCTCCCGTGGAGATTCTTGTCGCGAAGGATGGAACTGATTGCGAGATTATATTTGGTGAATTTCGAAAGCGGATCGCGAGGCCCGACCAGCGCTGCGCGTGTCCAATGAAGCAGGTCAGTCGACGTGGCGAGGCCTGTTTGATAGCCGGTGCCGTCGTAGCCGATGTAGAGCATGTGGAATTGGCCCTCAGCACGAAAGACAATCGGATCGTCTACGCTGAGGCCGTCGAAGTCCTGCTTATTGCTGGTGGCCTTTAGGATGAGTTCAGGAAATTTGTAAGTTGTGCGATAGGGTGCGATGGGATCAGTCGCAGCACGCGTGAACGGCGCGGCAGCGACTGCGGCTGTCGCGACACCTGTCTTGAGAAAGCGGCGGCGGGTAATCATTTGCCCGGCTCCGGAACGAGGACTGCAACTCCTTGCGGCGGGAGGCTGATTTGTGTCGCGGGAGTGCCGAGTGCTGAGCGCATGGCGGTCAGAACAATTCCAGGCAACAGACTCTTGAAGTTTCCGGCGAGCGTGACTTCCCTGGAAATCTCATTGTGGTTGATGAGAATCATGACGCGCCGAGAAGCATCACCAGATTCGATAGTGCGCGTGCAGAGTTCCACTCCGGCAGGCAGCGCAGGTCCCTGCACATCGGTGTGAGCGTCGCGCAAGGCACTCGAAAGAACAGTGAACAGAAGTGCTTCATCAGGCAGAGTGCCGAGGTAACTGATGCTGCCCCTGTCGACGTTGTGGGTGATCATGGCAGGCTTGCCATCGAGCCAGCCGCCCGGGTCACGGTAACGAAGATTAACCTGCGTGTTCGTTGCGGAGACGGAGAGTTGCTCTGCCCAGATTGTGGCGGCCCCGGTTGAATCGCTACCGGTGAGAGAAACAGGAGCGTCAAGCGCGTAGTACTGCTCGACGCGGCCGCCGAGCGCTTCGGTGAGCGGACCGGGCTGGCGTTGAGGGTTGAGCGAGTTGTACCTGTCCTTCATGCCGGAGCGCGGGCCGAGCAAAAGATGGCCGCCTTGCCGAACGTAGGCGGCGAGCTTCACAGCAAGCTCCGCGGAGATGACATTGAGAGACGGTGCGACGAGCAGCTTGTAGCTGTCGAGCGGTGCGTCGGCAGGATCGACGATGTCGACGGCCTCACCCGATGGCTGAATGAGTCTCTGCAGAGGCGCGTAAAAACGAAGCAGCACCTGTTGTTGGTCGTACTCTTTGGTGTGCGGTTGAAAATCGATCGCCCAGCGCGAATCGTAGTCGTGCAGAATGGCGATCTCCGCGTGCGGCGTTGTGCCGGCGAGAGCTTCGCGAGCCAGATCAAGATCCTGCCCAAGCTGCGCAACCTCAGCGTAGATAGGAAGCGGCTTGCCGTCTGGGCCGGCGATCGCTCCGTGGTACTGCTCCTGGCCGTTCAGCGCATCGCGCCACTGCCAATAAAGGACGGCATCGGCGCCATGGCCGATCGTCTGCCAGGCTAGCGCGCGTGTCTCGCCCGGGAACAGCGCGTTGTTGATCGGCGCCCAATTCACCGACCCGGGCTGCGTTTCCATTACCCAGAAATTCTGCCGCTTCCAACCGCGCACAAAGTCGTTCAGCATCGCATTTCTTGGGAGATCGAGGTGACCCTGGCCGACGTAGTCGTCCCAACTGGCGATGTCGAGGTCGGCAGTGATCGCGTAGTGGTCCCAGTTATCCGACCAGGCGAGTCCACCGATATTCGTCGTGATGAATTGCGCAGGCAGGATAGAGGAACGGAGGACGTCGATCTGGTTCCTTTGAAACTCACGCCATGTTTGCGTGACGAAGTGTTTGTGATCGAGCAGCAGTCCGGGATTGCCGCCGGTGTTCTGCATCGGAATCTGCGACCATTCCGTGTAAGTCTGGGACCAGTAAGCGGTGGACCATTGCTTGTTCAGATTAGCGAGCGTCTTGTACTTGTCGTGCAGAAACTGTTGGAAGAGAACACGAGTGGCGGGATCGAAGGACTCATCTGTGTATTCGTTGCCAATCTGCCATCCGATGACGTTCGAGTTATGGCCGAATCGGCGCGCGAGTTGGGTAACGATGAGAGCACACATCTGGCGATAGCGTGGGCTGGCATAGTTGAATTGCCGTCGGCTGCCGTGTTCGCGGAGACGTCCGTCGGCGTTCATGCCGAGTGTGTCTGGATACTTCGCCGTAAGCCATGCGGGTGGTGCGTCCGTCGGCGTACCGATGACGACTGCGATGTGGTGTTTGGCTGCCAGGGTAATTGCACGCTCCATCCAGTCAAGTTCGTAGTGACCTTCGGAAGGCTCGAGCGACGACCATGCGAACTCGCCAATGCGGACTACGTTCATGTGAGCATCCTGCATGAGTTGCAGGTCGGACTCCCACTGTGATTCGGGCCACTGCTCCGGATACCACGCGGCGCCGAGTCGCAGCGGCTGTGGCGCAGCGTGTGGCGATTGGGCAGCTGCACAGCCGAGTACGAGTACGAGGAACAGGAATACTCTTCTGCCGATCAAGAAGCTCCTTCAACGTCGCAAGAGCCTGCATTGGTGACTGCGAGCTCAGCATAGAACGATCTATCGGAGTTTATCCGCCTAGTGCGTGTGAGTCGACAGCGACGCGGCGACCGGGTGGCAACTTCGGCTTCATTCCGCATTGCGGATGCAGTTTGTGACAAAAAATGAGCATAAATTGGAGTTCCGGCGCGGCGTGCATCTCCGCTTTACTAACCGGTGCAGTCCGCGTAGAAGAAAAGGGGATTCGAGTTTCTGCTCGATGTTGCGGGCGTGACGTTCGTAGAGGATGATAACGACGTGGGACAGACTCTTGCTTTGATACATACGAGCCCGACGCTGACGCCGGTGTTTAGTGCGTTGTGCGCGAGATATATGCCGGAGACGGCGATCTTCCACATGGTGGATGAGAGCCTGATTGCGGATACCGTTCGCGAAGGCCATTTGCGCCGGGTGACCATGCGGCGGCTGTTGGCGATGATCGAATCGGCGGCGATGTCGGGCGCCGATGGGGTGTTGGTGACGTGTTCATCGCTCGGCGCGGGAGTTGCTTTGGGACAGCAGCTCTTCGACATTCCGGTGATTCGCGTGGACGAAGCTATGGCTGAGGCGGCGGTTCGGATGGGTCGACGAATCGGTGTGATGGCGACCCTGCGGACGACGCTCGAGCCGACCATCGCGCTGCTGCACGAGAAGGCCGCTGAAGCAAGGGTCGAGATTGAGGTTGTCGACTCGCTTTGCGACGGCGCGTTCGATGCGGTGCTGGCCGGCGAAACGGCTGTGCACGATCGCATTCTGAGCGAAGCGCTGAGGAACGAGATGAAGGGCGTCGATGTGGTGATCCTGGCGCAGGCTTCGATGGCCCGGGTGGTGAAGGCGATGCCGCTGGGAACTCTGTCAGTGCCGGTACTGAGCAGCCCGGAGCTTGCGGTGAAGAGCGCGCAGAGGATCATGGCTGGAGTTGCCGGAGCGGACGGGACAGTTGACGAAGCGGTTTTTGTGGGCTCCAACGGCAGAGAGAGACGACGTTGAAGAAGAGGCATGGCGTTCTTGGTCTGCTATGCGTCGTTTCGGCAATTACATTTCTCGACCGGTTGGCGATTCCTCTGGCTGAACCCGGAATTCGTGGCGACATCCATCTAACCCCTGAGCAGTGGGGTTGGATTCTGAGTTCGTATGTCCTGGCCAATGCTCTCTTCGAGGTTCCCTCTGGCGCATTCGGGGACAAGAACGGACAGCGGCTGGAGCTGACGCGGATCACTGTTTGGTGGTCGGCCTTTACAGCGATGACAGGTTGGTGCCGGACGTTTGTGCAGATGACCGGCGCGCGCTTTCTGTTTGGAGTTGGTGCAGCTGGCGCATATCCGAATGCGGCCGGCGTCATCTCGCGCTGGTTTCCAACGAAGGAGCACGCGCGGGCGCAGGGCTTTGTCTGGGGAGCGAGCAGGCTGGGCGGCGCGCTTGCTCCACTGCTGCTGGTTCCGATTGAACAGCATTTTGGCTGGCGCGCCATCTTCTGGGTCCTCGGTGTTCTTGGGCTTCTTTGGGCGGCGGTGTGGTGGACCTGGTTTCGCAACGATCCATCTGAGATGTCCGGAATCGCGGCAACCGAGATCGAGGAAATTCGCGCGGGACAGATTTCGCACGGGACAGTACACCAGCGCGTTCCGTGGAAGCGCCTGCTGGCGTTGCCGCAGCTTTGGCTGATCGTAGTCGCGTACTTCTGCTATGCGTGGGGAAGCTGGTTTTACTTTGGCTGGTTTACTACTTGGTTGGTGCGCGGTGCTGGTTTATCGGTCGCCCAAATGGGCGTCTTTGCTTCTTTTCCTTTCGTCATGGGACTGATAGGCAACCTCGTCGGGGGAGCGTTGAGCGAGAGGTTGGTGACGCGATATGGCCGCAGGCGAACTTATCGCTGGCTTACAGGCGTTTGTCTGACGGTAAGCAGCGGCTTATTGCTGAGCATGAGCCTTGTGCGCGGACATGCAGCGATTGTCCTGCTCGCGACGCTCGGGTTTGGCGTCATGGATCTGATGCTGCCATCTGCGTGGGCCATGTGCATGAGCATTGGCGGCCAGTTTGGCGGAACAGCGACTGGCGTTATGAACACCGCGGGAAATCTTGGTGGATGGTTCTGCACGGTGGCCTTTGGATATGTGGTCAAGGCTACCGGCGATTACAACCTTCCATTGCGTGCGGTGGCGGTGATGGTGCTGGTTGCGGCGGTGCTGTTCTCGCGGATCGATTGCACAGTCGGGCTCGCGGATGCACCAGCTCCAATCTATGCGGAGAGCTAGGCGCCGCGGACTATGTCGAAGAAGTCGACGGTGCCGACCTGTCCTCCTTTGAGCACGAGCTCGAGATTGTGTAGCGCAGAGTCGGCGTGTGCGCGGCAGAGGGGGACACCAGCCTGGAGGTTGGTGGCCCAGGTGAGGGCGTAGAGGCCAAGCTGCTGGACAGCGTGGGAGGAAGTGTCGCCACCGCAGAGCATGACTCGGCGGATCGGGGTGGCGGCTTGGGCGAGGATGTCGCGGAGGAGGATGCCGAGCGCCGTTCCGAGATCCGCTCCGTGGGCCGTTGCATCCGTTGGGCCGAGAGCGGTGTAGAGCACGGTATCCTGACCGGCAGCGAGGGAGGAGGTGGCCGAATTGAGAGCCGCGCTTCGAGCGGCGCCGTCGGGATTCATCAGAGCAATGGGGTCCAATCGGATGCCGTGGTAGCCGCGATCGAGCGCGTAATGGATCTGGCGCTGAGTCCGCTCTGAGCAGGAGCCGCTGACGACCAGCAGAGGCTTTACGGCGGCTAGCGGTTTCGGCTTCGGAGGGTCCTCGAGCATGGATAGGCTGTCCCATGCGGAGATGAGGGCGGCGGTGAGACCGGAGCTGCCGGCCGCGAAGACTGGGGTGTGCTGGGCCTGGGTCCAGAGATAGGTCCCGACGGCGGACTGGGTAAGAATGTCGACAGTGTCGAACAGTATTGCTTTGTGGCCTGCGGCGACAAGTGAGTCGACTGTCTGGGAGGTTGCGCCGGACCCGAGCGTGGGGATGTCGATGAGGCCGATCTTCCTGGCGGTTTGTGCTCCGAGGTGGAGGCGAAGATCGGCCTCGTGCATCGGCGTGACTGGGTGATGGCTCATGGGATGGCGGTCGATGCGGCGGATGATGCCGTCGTGGTCGGCGGCGAAGAGATTGCCGAAGGCGACGTAGCGGCGGAGGTGAGGCGCGCCGACAACGATGGCGATGAAGTGTGGCGAGAAGATGTCGAGCCCGATTTCGATGGCGCGGCCGATGCTGCCGGATAAGGGTGAGCTATCGAAGGTTGAACAGACTTTGTAATGCGTTACCTGCGCTCCGAATTCCTTGAGCGTCGCAAAGATTGCAGGCAGATTGGCGGCCATCCACTCGGGCGAGCGGGAGCGGCTATCCCCGGCGATGCCGATGGCCTGGACGTTGGGAAAGGCAGCGAGGTGGGCGGGCGTAGGCGAGCCGAGGAATAAGACGGCGGGGATATTGTTTGACCCGAGTTGCTCGAGGACGTCGGTCGAGCCGGTGAAGTCGTCGCCGTAGAAGGTGTAGAGCATAAAGGTAGGTTCGAGGTTCAAGGTTCGAGGTGAAGAGTTTACGTTCTGAGCTTAATTCCTGCAGCGGCCCATCTTTCCTCTGGGGTCTTGAACGTTTTTGACCTTGCCACTTTGTTCAAACGCTCATCCTCCTCAAGAGTGATAACAGCGAGCTTCCAATATCGCTTGACCAGCTTAGCCATAGTTTTTTCGCTCAGATTATCTCTTCGATATAGCTCAAGCACCATGCGCGCAAAACCGCGCCGTGGTGTGCCATGCTCCACCCGAAGATAGTCCCTTGGTTTTGTATTGGGCGCACCTTCTCGCAGCTTTAACGCTTGGACAGACCATAAGCTAACGCTTGGACAGACCATAAGCTAACTTGTCGTACATGATGAGGCGTAGCGCTTCCTCCCATGTGAATTTTTGCGTATACGTCGGCAAAGATCTCTAGAGTTCTTATGGCACCGTTCTCGCTCACGCCGATGGCGATCATCTCTTCCATATGTCGGCAGGCGAGCACTAACTGATCAATCGTGACAGCGTTCCTTGATGCTTTGTTTTCCATTGGCCGTTCTGTGTACTGCCTTTCTTAATTTCCGAAGAGGTCGAGGGCGGTGGAAAGTTCGGGGTGGGTCGTGGCGTAGGTGGTTAGGGGAATGCTGGTGGTGGCGGCTTCCCAGGCTTGTTGGAGGCTGCGGACACCGGCGGCGGGACCCATTGGGTGGCCCATGATGCCTCCTCCGGCGGCGTGGATGAGATCGACTGCCTTGCCGGGGCCGAGGGGGAGCAGGGCGCGGTAGGTGTCGGGCACCTGGCGGGCGGATTGGCCGGAGGAGAAGACGGGCATGATTTCGCAGCCGGGTGTGGGTGAAGCGAACATCGGCGTTAGGCAGGCGCGGGCGGAGGCGATGACGGAATCGTCGGACTCGCAGAACTTGTTGCGCAGGCCGTTGACGTGGGTGTGGTCGATGCCGGCGACTCGCCAGAGTTTCTGGAACGCGACGAACGACATCCCGAGCGCCGGGGAGCGGCCAAGCATGCCCCAGCCGTTGCGGTGGCCATGGATGACGAGCTGCGAATGCGCACGGAGGACCTTCATCGCCGGCAGTCCGATGGAGTTCATGCTGACCATGAGGCAGTTGCCGCCGTTGGCCACGAGGTGATCGTGACGGCGCAGCATCTGGTCGATGTCGCCGGTGAGGTTGGCGGCGTACATGACTCGCTTGCCGGTTTTCTGATGGAGATCGTTGAGGACGCGGAGGACGGCGGCGACACGGGCATCGAAGGGGCAGTGCGGGCCGTCGGACTGGAGCTCATCATCCTTGATGAAGTCGATGCCGGCTTCGGCGAGGGCGCGGACCTGTTCGGCGGTGGTTTCGGGCGACATGCCGATGGAGGGTTTAATGATGGTGCCGATGAGGGGGCGGCCGTACACGCCGGTGAATTTGCGGGTACCGGCGACGCCGAACTGCGGGCCTTGATAGGCAGTGAGGAAGGAGGGGGGGAGGGCGAGGTCAACGAGCTTGAGACCGCTGAAGGCTTTGAGTTCGGAGAGATTGCCGGCTACGGTGGCGAGGAGGTTCGGAAGAGACGGGCCGATGTTGTGGAGCGGCCAGGAGAGCGTGACTTCGGCGGTGCGGCGGACACC
>DASWCA010000012.1:0-5637 GCA_036390355.1 Acidobacteriaceae bacterium | reverse complement strand
CCCATAATTCTCATTCAGCCCGCGATCCTTCAACGCCGCCTTGACCTGCGGGTTCTGCGCAAACTTCGCAAACCGCGGCCCGTTCGTCGCTGCCGCCGAATCCGGCCCGATGCTCTGCCAGTTGTCCAGATACATCAGCATTGCCGGACTCTTCGCCGTCGCCACGAGCAGGTCTTCGAACTTACCCAGTGCGTGCGGCCGGATCGCCTCCCGCTCGTACGCAGGAATCAGGTACGGCTCATTCTGATTCTTCCGCACATAGACATTGAAGTGGTTCAGCCAGAAGTCGGTCATCACCGCTTCCAACTGCCGTTCGCTGTAGACGTCGCGCATCAGCCGAACCTGCATCTCCTCGGCCCCGATCATCCGCGTCGAGTTCTGCATCGCCGCAAACGTCTCCCTCTGCTGCGGAGTGAGCCCCTGGCTGAACTGCGCCAGTTCGGCTCCGCTCAAGCTCTGACGAAACGCCAGAAAATCCGGCGGCGACATTGCAATGACCCTGCGCATCCGCTCCTCGGGAGGCAGATTGAGAATCTTCACCGCTTCCAGGTCCTTGAACAGCTTCTCCACGTGCTGATCGGGCGCCTGCGTCAGGTCCACCATCTCCGACTTCGGCAGCAACGCTGTTGCATTGCCTGCTATTGCATCCGTGTCGGGAGCCATACCGCTCGCATTCGAATCGGTCGCTGCGGCCGCGGTCTGCCCCGCAGCTTTCGGACGCCGCTCAATTGGCGCCGCAGCCGTTCCCGTCCCAGCCGTTTCCATCATGGAATCGCCAGCCATTGCATCCGATGCGCCGCCGGCAGCAGCCATCTCTTTCGCAGCTGCCTGCTTCGCCTGCTGCATCTTGTAGAAGGCCATCTGGTCGGCATAGATCGCGTGCTCCACCGGATCGGACGGCGCACTCATCCCTCGCTGCTCCATCCTCCGGATTTCCTGCTGACCCGGGTAGCGCGCCATCAACTGCCCCTGTGGGAGTTGCATCGCCGGAAACTGCGCCAGCCGCGCCTCCAACGCCGAATCGTCAATTCTGGATGGGTTCAACTGCATCTCGAACCACGTGCTGAGCCCCATCGCCTGGACCGCCGACACATCCCCCGGCCTCGGCCCGAACGTCAGCCGGTTCAGCGCATGCAACACACGTCCTTCGCCCTTCGTCTGCACCGACCCGGCCGTGGGGCCGCGCTTCGGTCCGGTTGACGCCAATAGCGGCTGGTCCACCATCAACACGCAAAGTACAAACGCCACCGCCGCCCGCAGTGACCCCTGTTTGCACAAACTCTTTCCCCTGGCTCCCGAATCCATCCGCCAATTCCATCCGCCCGCAACTCGCATCGAAAACATCCTCCACGCGACGACAGTCACGCGTAACCAAGCTTAGTCCGCGGCATATGCACTGCGCTAGCGAAACAAGCTGTTCCGTCCCTGAAAACCCCCACAAACGCGTCCAGTTGCGCCATTCAGCATCTATTTTCACAAATGATGCTCACCAATACGACGCGATTTGCGTCGCACCGGGCCTGTAAGAGTCAGTCGCCCGGCAGCTTCTTCTCAAAAACCACCGACATCTTGACCTCGCGGTATCCATCGCGGAGATAGAAGCGGTGCGCATCCGCCCGCGTGCTGCGCGAGGTCACCCGCAGCGTCTCCACGCCGCGCTGCCGGCCCCAGAGTTCGGCCTGCACGCACAGGCGCCTGCCGATCCCCATCCCCCGGGCTCCCTCCTTCACCACCAGCCCGCCGATCAAGGCGAACGGCGGCGTCTGCAACCGGCGCTCAATCGAAACCTCAATCCACGCCACAACTTCGCCCTCAACGCAGGCAACAAAGGCCGCCTGACTATTCGCCCGCCCATCCAGCTCCTCAATCCAGCCCCGGACCGAATCCTGCGATCGCTGGTAGCCCAGTTGCCCGATCAGGACCGCAACCGCTGCGGCATCATCCCGTTCCATGACCCGTATCGCAGGCAACTTCGACACTTCCCTATCCTCTTCGATCCCCATTGCTTGCAATTATCGCCGCTCGAAGGTTCGCCCGAAAACCTGCCCGCCAACATTCGATTTATGGAACCGGCCAATTGCTTGACGCGTATTGGTTTGCAGTAGTTGAATCTCTTCGGAAACTATGCGACGTGCGGGCCAGCCTAACGTCGGGGCCAGATCAAACCTTCATCGCAACGTCTTTCGCCGCCAAGGAGTCACCATGAATCTCCGCAGTCTTCTCGCCCTCTCGCTGATTCTCCCAGCTACCGTCACCCTCGCAGCCGACGGCACCTTCGAAAAGACCCTGAGCCTCAACGGCGCAGCCATTCTCTCGATCTCGACCGGCGCAGGCTACATCCACGTCTATTCCGGCTCCGGTAATCAGATCCATATCACCGGCCACGTCCACAGCAACCCCGGCCTGTTCGGCTCGGACGCCGACCAGCGCGTCAAGCAAATCGTCGCCTCGCCGCCCATCACCCAGTCGGGCAACATCGTCACCGCGGGTCCCAGCCATGCCGACTCGGATCTCTTCCACAACATCTCCATCGATTACGACGTCACCACGCCCGGGTCCACAACCCTCACGGCACGCACCGGGTCGGGAAGCCTTGAGATCGGCGGCATTCTGGGCAAAGTTACCGGCGAATCCGGCTCAGGGTCGATCAAAGCCGAGAACATCAGCGGCGACGCGCACCTCACCACCGGCTCTGGTTCAATCCGCGCCACGAACGTCCACGGGCCTGCCAATCTTCAGACAGGCTCCGGTCAACTCGAACTCTCCGTCTCCGCCCCGGGTGACATCAAGGCGCAGACCGGCTCCGGATCTATCCACATCGACGGCATCTCCGGGGGACTTCGCGCGGGTGCAGGTTCCGGCTCCATTGATGTCGGCGGCAATCCTACGTCGGAGTGGCGGGTGGAAACCGGATCGGGCAGCATCCATCTTCGGCCCGCCCCCGACGCCCACTTCAATTTCAATGCCGAGACCGGATCCGGCACCATCCACCTCGACCACCCCATCGTCATGCAGGGAAGCCTCAACAAACACCACGTCGCCGGAACCGTTAACGGCGGCGGCCCAACCCTCCGCGCCAGCACCGGCTCCGGCTCGATCACTGTTCATTGATCGCGCGATTCTGATCTGCTCAACCCTCGTTAGGGGTTGGACTTCCGCCGCTGATACGTCGAATTCGGCACGGCATAAAAATGCCCGTGGTAATGACGCACATCATCAAGCTCCAGCGACTCCCCGTCCGAGATCGACCGGTCACTGGTGCCATCTTCGTCCTTCACCGCGATCAATTCGACATGCTGTGTGTCGCGAACCTGACGGTCGGGAGTGTTTACATCGTCCCGGAAGAAGAGTTGATGCGCGGGATCGACCCCAGCCAGGGCCTTGATCTCGATCCCCGTCAGCGAAGGCTTGTCCGTCTCATGCCGGGTTCCGCCAACAAAGAAGTGAAACAACTGCGTCTGCGTTTCCATTAGAAATACCTCAATGGATAACCATGGTAAGCCTCAAAAACGAACCAGCCAGTGAGGCGCATCACACCAGTTTTTCACCGAGCCAACGCCGGTCCGGATGCGGTGCCTCGGGCCATCGCGGCCTTCCACCGGATTCAACACATCATTGGAGATATTGCTGCCACGCCTGCGAGGACGATTCGGCGATCTCTTGGATGACGGCGTTGCGCTCGTAGAGAAGTTGTTGCATATAGCGGCGCAGCACAATACTCTCCGCGATGCGGCCAAAGATCGGAATGGGGGCGGCAAATCGAAAGATGTCGCGCATCTCGGTGCTGCCGTCCGGGAGCTCGCGGAAGTGGTGGTCATGCTGCATCGAGCGGAAGGCGCCGCGGAGCATCGTGTCCTGAAAGTACCAGGGCCGCTCAAAAGCGGTAATCCGCGACGTGAGGCATTGGCGGACGAAGAAGTGACGGGCGCGCCAGGTTACTGTGTCGCCCAGATTCAGCAGGCCGGTCGACACTCCCCGTAGAGCGACCGCCTGCTCGCCAAAGTGCAAGTTCCCTGCAAGGTGGACCTCGACCGAGCGGGCAAGGTCGAAACAGCGCTGAATGGGAGCCGCGATCAGGGTTGTCTCTTCAAGGGTGACCATGCTGTTCCATTCAGGATGACACGTTATGGCAACGCGGGCGAGAGCGTATGCTGTCGTAGGAATTCCGGGGGTGATGGATGCGGGTTGGCTTGATGACGCGGGAATATCCGCCGAACGTCTACGGTGGCGCAGGTGTGCATGTGGAGTATCTGAGCAAGGAACTGGCGAAGCTGATTGAGGTCGAGGTGCATTGCTGGGGTACGCAACGTACGGATGAGGACAATCTGCATGTGATCGGCGATGAGCCGCCGGCGGAGGTGACCGCGGGAACGGAGGCAAAGTTCAAGACGGCGGTGGATGCGCTGGCGTTGAATCTGTCGCAGATGAAGGAACTAGGCTCGATCGATGTTGTGCATACGCATACCTGGTATGTGTCGATGGCGGGCTTTCTGGCGAAGAAGCTGTATGGCATTCCGTTTGTGCTGACGACGCACTCGCTGGAGCCGCTACGGGCGTGGAAGGCGGAGCAGTTGGGGTCGGGATATGCGATGAGTTCGTGGATGGAGCGGACCGCGATTCTCGATGCGGACGCGATCATCGCGGTCTCGCATGGGACGAAGGCAGATATTCTGTGGGCGTATCCGGAGGTGGATGCGGCGAAAGTACACGTCATATACAACGGGATCGATCTGAAGGAGTACCAGAAGACCGCGGCGACCGATGCGCTGGTGAAGTATGGCGTGGATGTGAGTGCGCCTTACGTTCTGTTTGTCGGGCGGATCACGCGGCAGAAGGGCGTGGTGCACCTGGTGGATGCGGTGAAGTATCTGCCCAAGGGAACGCAGGTGGTGCTGTGCGCGGGCGCTCCGGACACTCCGGAGATTGCTGCGGAGATGCGCGCGGGTGTTGAGGCTGCTCGCGCTGCGGGCGGCAACATCGTGTGGATCGAAAAGATGGTGACGAAGCCCGAGGCGATCCAGTTGTATTCGAACTGCCGCGTGTTTTGCTGTCCTTCGGTGTACGAACCTTTCGGGATTATCAATCTGGAGGCGATGGCTTGCGGGGCTCCGGTGGTGGCTAGTGCGGTGGGTGGAATTCTTGAGGTTGTGGTGGAGGGGGTGACGGGGTTTCTGGTGCCTTTTGAGCCGAACCCAGTGACGGGATTTCCGATAGATGGGGATAAGTTTGCGCGGGACCTTGCGGCGCGGCTTACGGAGTTGATGGCCGATCCGGAGTTGTGTGCGAAGTTTGGGAAGGCGGGGCGGAAGCGGGTGGAGGAGACGTTTGCGTGGGAAGCGATCGCGGCGCAGACGGTGGAGTTATATCGCCAACTGACGGAAGCGCGGCGGTGAAAAACGAATGCGGAGATTCTGAACTGCACTCAGGATGACGACCTCCTTTCTTTAAGTTTGGGGGACTTTTGTCGTGTCCTCCTTTTTCTGCATCGGGGTGTAGGGGAGGTTGAAGGTGGGGAATGGGTCGAACTTGGCCGGGTCGAAGGTGGGGACGGCGGGGTCGAGGAATTTGGCGAGGGGGAGTTTATTGTCGCGGATGCCTTCGACGATGCAGCGAGCTAGTTCGTAGGCGCCGTAGTTG
>DASWCA010000011.1:0-7221 GCA_036390355.1 Acidobacteriaceae bacterium | reverse complement strand
GGCCGGGTCGAAGAGCAGGACCGGGAACTGCGGAGTTCTGCCCGTGGCGAAGTAGAACGGATTCTCGCCGGGGATGAGAAGGACTCCATCGCCTGCGGGAATCTCGGCGCTGGCGAAGCGGATGAGTTCTTCGAATCCGGGAATCCAAGGGCCGGGCGTGGCGAGGCCCTTGAGTTCGGGGACGGTAGCATGAGCCACCGCGCCATCGAGGTGGATGTATTCGACCCGCTCGTGGCTGGTTGTGTAGAGGCCGCCGCAGAGGAGAAAAGTCGCGGCGACAATTGCAGCGAACGGCTGGGCGATTGCAGGAATCTGTATGAGCAGGCTTGCGACGAGAAGAGTCAGAAGCGGCCAGGTCGCGTAGGTCGATCCCCATAGCTGCTGCGAGAGAAACGCACCGTGAATGGTAGCCAGCACGATCAGCGGGAGCAGGGTGTTCAAGGTGGAACTCGTCTTCGAGCTCAGAATGCGGGGGCGAAGATTCGAGGCGGCCAGTGCGACGGCGAGGATCAGCAGATGCGGCCAGAGGGAGAGCAGCTGATCGCCACGGTCGTCCGGATCGTCCGTGAGGAACAGGGCGGCGATCGTCCAGAGGAATGGCCCCGCAAGAAGCAGCAACGCAACTGGCTGCGTCCAGCGCTTGCCATGGAGCCCGTGGCTGCGCAGCAATGCGATGGCAGCCGCGGCCGCAGGAACGGTCCAAAGTAGCGAGGTCTGGTGGTACGTTCCGAGGACGACGCTAAGTCCCGGAAGCCGGCGTTGCGCCGCGAACGTGATGGTCCAGTAAAAGTAATTGTGCAGCCCGGCGGTCGCGTGAAGGATCAGGAGCGCAGCCGTGAGTGCCGCGCACGCGCCACCGAACAGGCACAGTTGTGGAGCGATGCTGGCGACCTGCACGCGGCGAACGATGGCGACAACCGCCACTGACAACGCCGCAATGGCGAGGAACGGAAGGCCGATGTTCTGCTTATAGAAGAGTGGCAGCACGCAGAGTGCGCCGGCCAGGAAGTTGCGGGTTCGGGCCTCGCCGGCGCGCTGTAGCGACCAGATGGCTGCGAGCACGGCAAGGAGGCAGTCGCTATCGTAGACCGGATGCGGGTAGATGCCATAGATCCCAAGAAAGATGAGCGGGGCAGCCAGCAGGGTCGAGAGAAGCCATGCGCGGCCTGCAAGCGGCTGAAGCAGATTGAGCAGGATGCGCCACGTCAGGACTGTGGCAGCGCCTCCTGCCAGCGCCGCATAGATGACATGGACGAAGTAGACGCGCCCGGCGAGCTTGATGATCATCGCCTGAACCAGAAACGTCAGGGGCGCATGGGCGAATGGGAAGTCCCGGTACGGCACCTGGCCCAGGCTGATGCGGAAGCTGCTGTCGAGCAGGTAGCTGAGATCCCACAGAACGGCGACGCGCGTGTTCTGCCACAGGGTAAAGGCCGCGGTGGCCAGGAAGAGCGTTGTGGCGGTGAGGTACGCGGACGCAGAGCGTTTAGCGCCAGAGATATTGTCAGTGTCCATTGCAGGATTATCTCCGCGTGTGACGGAGAATAACCCGATTGTGGTTGTACTTCAATGGGATGGCCGCGAACTGTTTCTTCTTAACGTGCTTGTCGTGACGATGTCGTTAAATATTCCAGCCTGAAATAAATCAGCAGTTCCAGCGGCTTTGCGAAGCGCGGGAAGACTACGGATGAGCTCTTTGTAGGACTCCATCATGCGCGGAACCGTCGGCCGATTCTCTCGGCGGGCAAAAGCATTGCGCAACTCGCGCATGATCCCTTTAGCTGTGCAGTCGTGAATGTTGAAGTCTGTCCCGCTCAGGTCGCTGAGGGACTTTTGTGCTCTACGGTTCACACTTTCAAAGACGAAGAAGTCATGATTTGCCGGTGTCAACCGTGACCAAGCAAATGCGAGGCCAAGTTCAAACGGCATATTGAATCGCGGAGTCGGAGGCGGCTTGCGATCAATCTCCACGCGCGAGAGATCGTGGACCGAGTAGCGGCAGCTCTTAAGCAACTCGAAGATGCGATCAATTCGGGCTGTGCCGTCTGTGATGCCGAGGGTGACCTTAGGTGTCAGCCCAAGTTCCACCAGCCCGACGATATAGGCGAGATAGAGGTTTTCAAACGGCTTATCGTAAGGAATATTTAGAAATACTGAGTAGTTTTTGTTAAGAGGCTTTCGCACGTTTTGCCGTTCTGCCTTGCGCAGAACGTGAAGCGCGCCGCTTCGCCGCGCGTGCCGCATCCTTGCGGCGGCCTTCTTCCACGATCAGGCGAAGTTTCTCGAATCGTTCGGGCGTGATACCCAGGTCGCGAACTACCTCTTCAGTCGTCGGGTAAGGGGTGTCGATGATTACGCGCTTCATGGGTTCTATTGTAACTCTCCGGCCACGGAGTCCGTTACAGTTCGAGCCGCGAATCGTCGATGGCGAGTCGCACGTTGCCATCGGACTTCGCCAGACGGCGTACTGCTTCCATCTTGTCGACGTTTGCCTTCAGCATCACCACGGCGATGGGAATCGATTTGCCCGCCGACTTGATGGTCCGGATCGCCGCGTCGCGGTCGATGTTGCAGACCTTCATCAGGACGCGAATGCCACGCTCGACGAGCTTGGCGTTCTTCATGTGCACGTTGACCATCAGGTTGTCGTAGACGTAGCCCAACCGCGTCATGGCGCCCGTCGTGATCATATTCAGGATCATTTTCTGGGCGGTTGCGGACTTCATCCGGGTGGATCCGGAGACGACTTCTGGGCCGACTTCGACGACAATCGTGGTATCGGAGACTTCGGAGAGCGGAGTGCCGGCGTTGCAGGTAATTCCGGCGGTCATCGCCCCGCGGGCACGCGCATAGGCGACCGCTCCGCAGACGTACGGTGTGCTGCCGGAGGCGGAGACGCCAATGACGATGTCTTTGCGGGTTGGCCGGCGCCGCGCGATATCGCGCTGGCCAAGTTCAGGCGAGTCCTCATTGACATCGGAAGCGGAGGCGAGCGCCTTGGGGCCGCCGGCCATGATGTATTGCACCTGCGACGGCAGGGTCGAGTAACTAGGCGGACACTCGGATGCATCCAGTGCCGCAATGCGGCCGGACGATCCGGCGCCCACGTAGATCAGGCGGCCTCCGTCGCGCAGCGAACGAGCGACGATATCGATGACAACCGCAATCTCAGGAAGGGCTTTCTTAACAGCCGCTGCGATTTTGGCGTCTTCGTGGTTGATGATACGGGCGATCTCGAGCGCCGATTTGGTATCGAAGCCCTCGGATGCAGAGTTGGAAGTTTCGGTGGTAACGTCGCGAGGACCTTCGGGGACAATCATTGGAGGTCTGGGCGCAAGTGGTTGTTCGAGCATCGTGAGTGTGGCCATGGGATTTCCGCCGCCGGAGTTACTTATATGCTGTTTTGACTTTGACGCTGCTGTAAACCCGTTGGTTGTCGGAGGCCGGGCAAACCGTCTGTCGGCCAGTAAACCCTGATCATGAGAATACTCTCCATTGCGTGACAAGGAAACCTAAATCCGTCCGAACTTGCCGGGTACGGAATAAGGCTTGGAGCAAGCCTCGCTGCTACCATTTTCTGGAGCTAAGCGGGTTACTCCATCCGATACTGAATGTACCATGCATAACATGAAAGTCCATCGAATTTTGCTGGCAGTAGTCGTCGCAGGTATGTGGGGGATACACGCCCCCGTGGCAAAGGCGCAAGTCGGCTCGCCCGGTGCTGTGGTCTCGGGGCCGGCGACGGACGCCGAGCTGGAAGGACGTCTGCGCGACCTGGCGAAGGCCCACCATGGCAAGGTGGCGCTCTATGCGACGCAGTTGAATACGGGCAAAGTCCTTGGTCTTGACCCGGACGCGGTGGTGCAGACCGCGTCGGTGATCAAGCTCACACTCCTCTTTGAGGCGATGGAGCAGGTGCGCGAAGGCAAGGCGCACTGGGACGACAAGATCACACTGCAGCCGGGGGACGCGGTAAGCGGCTCGGGCCTCCTGCTGTTCCTCGACGCCCCGCAGACCCTGACGCTTAAGGATATTCTCACGCTGATGGTCATCATGAGCGACAACACCGCCACTAACCTCGCAATCGACAAGATCGGGCTGGACGAGGTGAATGCGCGGATTGCCTGGATGGGGCTCAAGAACACGCATCTGTATAAAAAGGTTATGAAGCCGGCGACCGGGCCCATGCCGCCGGACCAGCCGAAGTTCGGCCTGGGCAAGACCACGCCGGCCGAGATGGCCGAGGTGATGGAGCGGATTGGGCTGTGTGCTCTGGACTCGCCGGGCAGGCTTCGGGCCGGCGCGGCGGGGCCGATCTCGGAGAAAGATGCGGCGATCTGTGGCGTCGCCATGAAGATGCTGCGCAACCAGTTCTACCGTGACACCATTCCGCGCTACCTGGAGAAGCTCGATGCGACGGAGACCGGTTCCGGTACCGCGAGCAAGACCGGCAGCCTGAACGCGGTCCGGGCGGATGTGGCCATCGTCGCGGGCAAGACCGGGCCTATGGTACTTTCCATCTTTACGTATGAGAATGAAGATACAGGCTGGACCGCCGACAACGAGGGCGAACTGACCATTGCCAAAATGGCAAAGGCAATCGTCGGAGCCTGGTCGCCGGCTGGACTCGACGGGAAGACGCTGGTGCCAGGGCTGGGCCTTGCGCCGCCGAGTCCCAAAAACGGGGCTGCTGCGTCTAATTAGTGTGCTGCGAGGAGAAAGAGTGACAGAAGAAGTTAACGCAGCCGTACAGAAGACCGAGGGGGCCATCGCGAGTCCTCCGAACGGAAGTACGGAGGATGGTTCGCCGAATAGCGCCCGTCCCGGATCGCCGAACGCCTGGCGGTCGTGGATGCGCGACCTGTTTGTATCGGTGGTGATCTCGGGATTCATCATCATCTTTCTGTATCAGCCGGTGCGTGTGGAAGGGACGAGCATGCTGCCGATGCTCGAAGATCAGGACCGCCTCTTCATAAACAAGATTGCATATCGCGTGGGGGAGATTCATCAGGGCGACGTGGTGGTATTCCAGTATCCCCGCGACCACTCGAAGAGTTACATCAAGCGCGTGATTGCACTGCCCGGAGACGATCTGCGCATCGAGCATGGGCAGGTGTACGTGAACAACGTCCGTCTGAAAGAGTCGTATGTCCCAAACCGCTTCACCGACGACCGGACGCAGCCGGAGATGGTGCTGCCTCCGAACGAGTACTTCGTCATGGGCGATCACCGATCGATCTCGAGCGATAGCCGGGACTTTGGGACGGTAGACCGCACTCTGATCTACGGCAAGGCGGTCTTCGTCTACTGGCCGATGGAGCAGGTCGGTGTAGTGCGCTAAAGACAGTGATCAATGGTCAGTGGTAAGTGATCAGTAAAAACAGGACTGCGCGGAGTTTCGGCTCCGCGCAGTTTCGTTTGTGGGGGATGCTGTCAGGCCGCCGAATTGGCGACGATCTGGGCAAACGAAGCCGGATCGAGGCTTGCTCCGCCGACCAGCGCTCCGTCGATGTCCTCAAGACAGCAGAGGCTGGCGGTGTTATCGCCCTTCACAGAGCCGCCGTAGAGAATGCGCGTGCTGGCAGCGAGCGCGGGTGAGAGCGACTTCGCAATCTGCGCGCGGATGATCTTGTGCGCGTCGTCGGCAATCTCGGGAGTAGCGGTGCGGCCAGTGCCGATGGCCCACACCGGCTCGTACGCAATCACCAGCGGAAGCGCGGCTTCCGGATCGATGCCGCTGAGCGCGATGGAAGTCTGGCGCTCAAGGACTTCGGCCGTCTGCCCCGCCTCACGCTCGGCCAGCATCTCGCCGACGCACACGATGGGGATCAGGCCGTGAGCGAGCGCCGACTTGAGCTTCAGGTTGACGCTCTCGTCCGTCTCGTTGAAATATTGCCGGCGCTCGGAGTGGCCGATCAGGACGTGGGTGACGCCAATCGCCTTGAGCATCAGCGGCGAGGTCTCGCCGGTGTAGGCGCCCTGGTCAAGCCAGTGCATGTTCTGCGCGCCGACATGGATCGGGTTGTTGCGCGCCGCGTCGACCACGGTGGGAAGCAACGTAGGCGAAGGGCAAAGCACGATCTCCGCGTGCTGGTGCTTGCCAATCAGCGGAATAAACGCGCGGGTGAAGGCGACAGCTTCGTCGGGTGTCTTGTACATCTTCCAGTTGGCGGCGATGAGGGTCTTGCGTGGCATAGTTTTTGTTTCCTCAGTTGAGATTTTAGAGTTGTTGGTTGCGTTTGCGGAAACGTAGCCTGTATATCTGTGATATATACAAGTTGTGAGAGCGCGTGAACCCGAAAACCCGTTCGAGACCTGTATCGGTTTCGATTGGGACGATTGGAATACCTCCAAAAACTGGACCAAGCATCGTGTCAGTCCAGACGAAGCTGAATCTATTTTCTTTCACGACCCGCTGCTGTTGCGCAGTGACACCGGACACTCCCGTCGGGAAAAGCGATATCTGGCGATGGGCGAGACGCCGGCAGGTCGAGGATTGTTGGTGGTATTTACCGTTCGCAGAAACTTGATTCGGGTAATTTCCACGAGGGATATGAACCGCAGAGAGACTGAGGTATACACGAGATATGAAAAAGAGAATTCCTGAGTTTAAGAGCGAAGGCGAAGAGTTTGAATTCTGGTCGAAGGCGGACTCCACCGAATATGTCGAGTGGAGCAAAGCGAAGCCTGCGAAGTTTCCCAACCTGAAGCCGACGCTGCGGACCATCTCTGTGCGTTTGCCCGTGGCCATGTTGGAGGACCTGAAAATACTTGCGAACCAGAGAGATGTGCCATATCAATCGCTGATGAAGGTATTTCTGGCTGAACGCGTCGAGCAAGAGCGCAGATCGGTGCGCAAGCGCGCGTAGGACTGGCAAAGGGTCGTAAACGAGCGATTACCCGTTGCCGGCCCGCGATTGGTTGACGCCATCCTCCGGCCTACTTATCCGTCAGCGCCGCCACACCCGGCAACGTCTTGCCCTCGAGAAATTCGAGCGACGCGCCGCCCCCGGTTGAGATGTGTTTGATCCTGTCGGCTACGCCTGCGGCATGTACCGCCGCGACCGAATCCCCGCCGCCGACGATTGAGATGGCAGCGGCATTCTCGGCCACCGCCTCAGCAATTTTGAACGTCCCCTTGGCAAAGGGAGCAACCTCGAAGACGCCCATGGGCCCATTCCAAACGATAGTGCGTGCGCGGGAGATCTCGTCCGCGAAGGC
>DASWCA010000010.1:0-2377 GCA_036390355.1 Acidobacteriaceae bacterium | reverse complement strand
GAATTCCCAGCCGGATTCGAGCATCCTGCCTTGGACTGTCCCGAGAGGCCGCGCTGCGCCGTCGAGCGGAGTTACAGTGACACCAACGACGCCATCGAGCTGCCGCAGAAGTATCCATCCCTTGACGGGCTCAATCCGGGTCGGCGCCTCGCCCCAGACGTCAGAGTTTGTGCGGCGTGCGTTCCAGACAGCGCCGGTGTTTTCAATCTTGCCGCCGGTGGTCAGCAGCATCGTGGCTGACCGGACGAGAGGCTCACCGTCGAGCGAGGAAAGAGTGATCGCACAAAAATCGTTTTCGATATCGGCCGCGAGGTGCGATGTGGCGAGCCGGTTTTGCTCGACGAAGCCTACAAGCGCGCTGGTGCGGGCCGTGTCTATGCTGACGAGGCCGCCCTTTTGCTCAGAGGTCCACCAGGCGAGTTCGCCAGTATCGGATTTGATGGGGTTCGTCACTTCGTCTGTGAACTTCGCGGTCGCCTGGCAGTCGAGGCACTGGATGCGTGAGGCGTGCTCCAGAGGCAGTGAGAGCGGAAATCCCGGCGTGTAGTAGGGATCTTCCGACTGTGGCAGCCGCATACTTTCGTCGATCTGTTCGGTGGAATACGTGCGAGCTATCGTCTGCTTCGCAGTCTGCACGTCGTGGCGGAGGAAGAGCAGCGCGCCGACCGGCATCTGCGCGATTTTTACGGGATCCTGCGAGATGTCGAAGTGATCTCCGATAACAGGCTCCCATTTGCCAATCAGCTTTGCCTCAAAGGAGTAGAGGATGATGGCGTCCCAGTCCTGGAAGGCTCCGTAGGCAGCGAGCAGTGGGATGAATTCGCTGCCGTATTCGCTGGGATACGGCTCGTTAACCTCACTTACAGTGAAGGGTTTTCCCGCGAGTGTAGACCGCGTGAGCTTGACCAGAATTGAGTGCAGCGGGTCGTTGACCATCGGCTTGTTGCGGACGCCGGAGATGGCGGGATGCTGCCAATAGACATGCGCGTCGATGATGTCCTCGTGCATGGTGGAGCGCAGCAGTGGCATACCGGGTATGAAGTAGGTGTGGTCGTTGGTGCCGATGACCAGCGACTTCACGCCGAGCGTCTGCTTGAGATAGGCCTGCATCTCCTCAAGAAAATGCGTCTCCATTTGCGTGTAGAAGGCTGCCTCGGCATAGAAGCGCTCCTTCGGGGCCTCGGTGAACTCCGGCTTGCGCAGGAGCGGAATCGGTTCTCCGGCCTTGAGATGAGACTGCGCGCGGATGTCCGCGAGCTTCGCGGCGGGGTAGGTGGTCATGAGGAACTGGTTGTAGTCGCGGGTCAGTAAATCCTTGTGATACGGTGTGAGGTCGAGCTGCGCACGCGGAGCGCCAGGCTTAAGGTCGCCACGAAACCAGTTTCGCTGCCAAAACTCCAGCATCGAATTCTCATTGAGGACTTCGACGATGGCGATGGCCGGCTCGTTGCGGTACTCGGTGTTCGTATAGGGGTTCAGATGGGTTAGAAGTTGCCGGGCATACTCCTTTTGCAACTCGATGACGCGCGGATCGAAATATGTGACAGCCTTGGCGTTGCCAATAAGATCGTAGCCGGTAACGCCGTCTCCCTTTTTGTAGACACGGCCGACATTCAGATTGAAATCGACATAAATGCCGTTGGCTTTCAGCTGAGCGATGAAGTAGTCCATACGGTCGAGCTGCTCGGGGTTCATCGACCGCGTGTCGTCACGGGCGTCGTCGATGAGGCCTGCCGGGGTATACGTCGTGGGAATGCCGGCACGGACCTGCTGCTTATCGGGTAAATCGAGAAACTGAAAACGCACGCAGTTAACACCCAGACGCGCCAGTTCCGAGGCGAAGACCTCGGATTCTTTCTTCGGCGGCAGGAGAGCGGAGCTTTTGGTCCAGCCGGTAATGTTGACGCCCCACATCCGGAATCGCCGGCCATCCAGGGTGAGATGGCCGCCAACAGACTGAACGAAGCCGTGTTTGCCCGCCGGAGCGTCGAGGAGAAACCGCACGTCGGCAGCGGAATCCATCCGGGCGAAATGATCCACGGGATAGTCACGCATTGGCGACTGCTGCGCATTTGCGGAAATTGTCGAGAGGAGGAACAGGGTAGAGGCGATCACTGTCAGAGTGCGTTTCATAAGGAGAGATTCCCCGCGACTTATTCAGTGAAAGATCTCAACCTCGTGCAGATCGCACACACAGAGGGCGCCTTCAAGGCGTCCTCTGGTGCAATCGCTGAAAGCTTTGCCTAGAAAGCAAGCTTTAGCGAGAGTTGTGCGATGCGCGGATCGTTTGTAGAGCCATTATTGGAGCTGGTCCCGGTGATACGGCCAAAGGTGGTGGGCGAGGACACTGTAAGTGCAGGGTTGCCGAAATTCGTAT
>DASWCA010000009.1:0-2235 GCA_036390355.1 Acidobacteriaceae bacterium | reverse complement strand
CATACACATGTGATGGCCGTCACAAACGGCTATGGACCAAGTCATGCACAGGTCTTTTTATTCAGATACAAGTAGCGGGCAGCACTTCCCTGTTAGCCAGCGCTATTTGGGCAGTTCCGCTCTACCGGTGATAGCGAACTTTCCGGTTTGGACTGAGGCAGCACCACCCGGCTGTGCGCCGCCCAAAGAGACCATGTAGTCGCCGGGCAGTATTACGCGGGTGCCCTTCGAGTCGACCTGGGCGATTGAGCGTGGATCGATTGTGAGGTCGACGTGGATAGACTGGCCAGGACCAAGGTGCACGCGGGTGAAACCTGCAAGGAGGCGGATGGGAGTGTCGGAAGCCTTTGGTTGCGTGAGGTAGAGCTCGACGACCTCGTCGCCGGCAGCAGAGCCGGTATTCTTCACGTCACCTTCAATGGTGACCGGGTCGCCGGCTTTGATACTTGAAGAGGGGAGCTTGATGCTGCTGTAGGTGAAGTTAGTGTAGCTGAGGCCGAAACCGAAGGGGTAGAGAGGTTTGTCGGAGAAGTAGCGGTAGGTGCGGCCTTTCATGGAGTAGTCGTCAAAGGATGGCATCTGACTAAGCGAGGAATAGAAGGTCAACGGAAGGCGGCCCGCTGGGTTGTTGTCGCCGACCAGCGTTTCGGCGATGGCGGTTCCGCCTTCTTCGCCGGGATACCAGGCTTCGAGAATGGCGTTGGCATGCTCCTGGGCCCAATTGACGGCCAAGGCGCTGCCATTCTGCAAGACGACCACAAGCGGCTTGCCCGTGGCGGCGATGGCCTTGAGCAGATCCTCCTGCACAGCGGGCAGATCGATGGCCGTGCGATCCCCACCGCTGAAGCCGTTGAGTTTGACGGGCATCTCCTCTCCTTCAAGCGAGGGAGAGAGACCGACAAAGGCAATGATGACGTCCGACTGCTTTGCCGCCTGGACCGCTTCGTCGCGCAGGATAGCCGCGGGCGCGTTCCAGGTGAGGTCGATGCCGGCGCTGCCGTTACCGTGGAGGTATTCGAGGCGGATGGGATGGGGCTTGGCGTCAGCGAAATGCACGGGGGCTTCGATCACGGCGCCGCGTTCGCCGGTGCCTTTGCCACTGCTTTCGACAATCACCTTCCCGTCAAGATAGAGGCGGAAGCCCTCGGCGTTCTCACAGGCATAGCAGTAGTTCACGCGTACGCCGAGCTTATAGTCGCCGGGAGCGGGCGGCGCGAAGTTGCCAGTCCAGCGGACCGAGTAGTTGTCCCGCTGCAGGCCGGAGACGGGAACGACCTTATCCCAGTTGAAATTAATGTTGCGGTCGGTGCGCTTGAGCACAGGCTCGCCACTCAGATCCCCGGAGTTGAAGTACTCGCCGGTGAGACCGTCGCCGGAGCCGCTGGCGGGGTGCAGCGCGGTGTGTTCGATTGGCATGGCCAGTCCTTCGACGAGGCTGGAGCCCTGGGCATAGGAGATTTTGGAAGAGGAGAAGCGTTTTTCAATTCCGTTGAGCGGATAGACGGGCGACGGCGGGGGGCCGTTGTAGTTCCCCTGCAGGGACTGGACAAGCTCGGCCGTCGGACCGATGACTGCAACGCCGCGTATCCCGGATTGGAGGGGAAGAGTCTTGTTCTGGTTCTTCAGTAGAACGATGGACTCGCGCGCGGCTTGAAGAGAGAGCTGGCGATGCTGCGACGAATTGTTCTCGCTGATTGGAATGCGACCGTACGCGTAGCTGGAAGGTGGGTCGAACATGCCGAGCCGGAAGCGCGCGGTGAAGAGGCGGCGTAGCGCGGTGTCGAGTTCCGCTTCCGTAATGAGGTTCTGGTGCACGGCATCGACCAGAGCAGGATACGCTTGCCCTTTCCCGAAGCCGCACTCTAGATCAGTGCCGGCCTTTACCGCGGCGGCGGCGGCGTGCGCCATATCGGGAGCGAAGTGGTGACCGGTGTTGACGTCGGCAACAGCAGCGCAATCACTGACGACATAGCCGTCAAAGTGCCAGGCGTCGCGGAGGTGATCGCGCAGGAGCATTGTATTGGCGCAGGCGGGCGCTCCGTCGATTGCGTTGTAGGCGCACATGACGGAATGAGCGTGGGCCTCAGTGACGGTGGCGCGGAAGGCGGGAAGATAGGTGTCCTCGAGATCGTGCGGAGAGACATCGACGTTGAACTGATGGCGCAGGGGCTCGGGACCGCTGTGTACGGCATAGTGCTTGGGGGTGGAGACTAGTTTCAGGTATTTGGGATCGTC
>DASWCA010000008.1:0-1714 GCA_036390355.1 Acidobacteriaceae bacterium | reverse complement strand
AGGCCAGCCAGTGAGCCGGCCCGCCGTGTCGCAGCACCTGAAGGTGCTCGAGGGGGCGAGGCTGGTGCGCGTCGAGCCGCGCGGCAATCGCCGGGTGTATTCGGTGCGGCGCGACGGTCTGGATGAGCTGCGGCGATATCTCGAGAGATTCTGGTCCGACGTCCTGAACGCGTACAGCGCCGAGATCGCGCGACGGATGAAGGACGAGCCCTAAAGGAGAATGACATGCTCGAGCCCCTCGTGAAGACCATCGAGGTTCCCTGCAACCAGAAGAAAGCGTTCACCGTGTTCATGGACATGGGCAGCTGGTGGCCTAAGGACAAGTTCGCAACCTCCGTAATGCGCGGCCAAACCGTGAAGGCGCTGCGCGTCGACGCGAGGGAGGGCGGCCAGATCGTCGAGGTCGCCTCCGACGGCCACGAGCAGCTGTGGGGCACGATCAAGACCTACGACCCCTACGGCTACCTGAACATGGACTTCCACATCCCGCACCCGACCGAGAAGAACCCGGGCTTTAGCACGGTCGAGGTCCGCTTCACCGCACTAGCCGACGACCGGACCCGCGTCGAGCTCAAGCAGAGCAACTGGGAAGCGCTCGGCGACGTCGCCAAGATGGTCCAAGGCGGCTACCGTCAGGCGTGGGTCATGATTTTCGAGGGTGCCTACAAGGCGGCGTGCGGGGGCTGAGCGCCTGCGACCACCCGCCGTTGCTATCCACGAACGCTGGCCGAACGGGCTTCCTTGGATTGAAATCGAGCATGTGGCGTTTGACTTCTACAAGAGGGCGAAAGCGTCAGGAAGGTGAGCATGGAAAGGGATTACTATAAAAAAGTAACAACGCTACTCGAACAAGCTCATCCACTACCTCCAACGCGTCTGGGGTTCAAGAATGTATTCGGAGCAGTAGGCGGATATGTGGACGGTCGCATATTCATTTCCTGCGGGAAATTCGGGGTTGCGCTCCGGCTTCCCGATAAGACTCTTGCGCATCTATTTAGGGAGAAGGATGTCAAACACTTAAAGTATTTTGCGAAGGGGCATCTTAAGAAAGAATACGCTGTTCTTCCCGAGCGAATGCTCCGAGACGGGCGCCGATTACGAAAACTTCTGGACGAAAGCATCCGGTACGTGTCATCGGTGACACGGTAATAAGCAACCTGAACAGTTATGAGGGGTGCCGCTCGGCCACGTTATAGATCCTACAGGTCGGTCCGAAGGGCGATAGCGCTGGAGGGCGGCCAGATCGTCGAGGTCGGCTCCGACAACCGCTAAGAACTCTGGGGCACGATCAAGACGTACGAGCCCGACCGCTATTTGAGGTTGCCCCGGATTCTCTTCGGCGAGGAAGTGACGTCCGAACTCCTTGATGGTGAAGTTCGATTGCGCCCTCTCTGTCCTACAGACAGGCGCTTACCCGGTCTGCGGCACACGCGCGCGATGCACCCAACCCAGCAGCGCCCCATAGAGCGTGAACTGTACAACGCCCGCCCCTAGCTCGACCGCGATCCACGACCCTACCCCTGGCACGTTATACTTCCCCGCCTCGGCGAGCGCCTCGTAGCTCACAAGAATGCCGCCGACAAGCCAGGCGAAGAAGACCGCATGGCCGATCGAGCGTCCGGCCCCCGGCACGTGCGCGTACAGATACGCCATGATACTGCCTTGGATCAGCATAGAGAGGATGCCGAGGGCGAAAACAGGTTGCGGCCGGAGA
>DASWCA010000007.1:0-1825 GCA_036390355.1 Acidobacteriaceae bacterium | reverse complement strand
GGACTCGCCGGATCAGGCTGTGTGGAAGTTTGACGGTGAATGCCAGTTTGGCTTCGCTTACTGCGACCGGCTGTTTCAGCCGCTGAGCTTGTTCGAGGTACCGATAGGCTTGGCGGGGCGATATGGAACAGGCATGGGCCAATTGTTCGACGGCATCGGAGAGCTGATCGACGCGCCGCAACAGTTCGCGGGCGCGATTGAGGCGCTCGGCCTTCTGGGTCTCGCTGGCGCGTGGCATCTGTCATAAACATACAACCGTATGCGACATGCGTCAAGATGCACCCGATTTCCGTCGAAACTCCAGCCGACGCTCAAATTCGAAGTTATCTTTTGCGTTCAGGGAGTCCTTTCGCCTCTGTTGAGTAACCTCGTGCTGGACGATCTGGACCGGGAGTTGGAGCGACGCGGCCACCGTTTCGTGAGATATGCGGACGACAGTAACATCTACGTACGCAGCGAGCGGGCAGGGCAGCGGGTGATGGAGAGCGTGAAGCGATTCATCAGCGAAAAGCTGAAGCTCAAGGTGAACGAGTCAAAAAGTGCGGTGGCGAAACCGCAGGAGCGGAAGTTCCTGGGATTCAGCTTCACGAGCGGGAAGGAGCTGAAGCGCAAAATCGCGCCGAAAGCGATCGTCCGGTTCAAGGAGCGGATACGGGAAATCACGCACAAGGCAAGGGGGCAGAGCATGAAGCAGGTGATGGAGGAACTGGCCCGGTATCTGCGGGGCTGGCGAGGCTATTTCGGCTTCTGTGAAACTCCTTCGGTGTTGCAAGGTTTGGATGCGTGGGTTAGGAGGCGCGTGCGATGCGCTTTCTGGCGGCAGTGGAAGACCGGCCGCAAGCGGTTTGCGGAACTGGTGCGGCGGGGCGTGAGCGAGGAACTGGCGGCGAACACCGCTGGCAGTCGCCGCGGTCCGTGGCATGTCAGCCAGAGCCCGGCTCTGGGCATCGCCCTGTCAAATGCCGCTCTCGCCTCGCTTGGACTCCCGTCCTTGGTCGCGGGTCGATAACATAACCAATCGAACCGCCGTATACGGATCCGTACGTACGGTGGTGTGGGAGGGGCGGAGGAGCGATCCTTCCCCCTATCCCGATCCGCGCTCGACCAGAGATAGTCTTCCGCGTTGGCCACGAGTCCGGCTCTCACGGGATTATTCTCAATGTACCCTTTGATGCGGTCCGATTCCCGATCGTCGCGCACCGCGTGGTCGTAGGATTCGGCCTGCCAGAATGGCTGGCCCGTGCGTCCGAGCAACCGATTCGCTTCTCGTGCCGTGTAACCCTTTAGGGTTTGTAAGAATCGGCTGGGGCTTACGCGCGGCAGCACCAGCAGGTGCACATGGTTCGCCATGACGACGAATGCTTGCAGGTCATAGTATTGCAGATGCTGCGCGCCGTAGCGGATGGAATCCACTACCAGTTGCGCGATGGGCGGTGGTTTCCAGTAGAGCGGTCCACCACGGGCGGAGTCGAGATATCGGTCCATCCAGACAAAGGCTTGTCCCGCATTCTGTTTGTTTGGCGGCGGGTAGAGCGCGTGTGGCAGGCTCCCGTAGAGATGCCACGTGACAAACAGGCGCTTGCCTTCCGCCCATACGTGGGGAAGTCGACGCCGCAGTTGATCCATGACACATTAGTGGTTGCGGATGGGGAAGAATCTCCCGGAAAAGAGAAGAAAGCCGAGATGTCCGGAACGGATCCGCAAACCGGAAATCTCGGCTCAGCAGGCTCGACAGCCTGCGCCACGAAAGTTAAGTGAACAGTATTGCGCCTAACTCTTCTTCACCTTCAACCCGCGGATCGATGACGCCAGCCTCTCTCGGTCG
>DASWCA010000006.1:0-2503 GCA_036390355.1 Acidobacteriaceae bacterium | reverse complement strand
GGCTGTCGGAAGACGACATCCAGGCCTATATCGGCTCCGGCGAATGGCGCGGCAAAGCCGGCGGCTACGCCGTGCAGGGCATCGCCGGCTCCTTCGTGGTGAAGATGGTCGGCTCCTACAGCAACGTCGTCGGCCTGCCGCTCTACGAGACCACGACCCTGCTCGGCGGCGAGGGTTTTCCGATCCGCTTCGGCTGGCTCAACGCCACCGCCGTGTGAGCGCGGCGCTGGCCTCGCTCCAACAAAAATATCGAAAACAACCCCATGCAAAGTAGAATGGCCCGGCGGCACCTTGCCGGCGACGCATGCGCCGCCGCCTGAGGAACCTGTTTGCCGACAGGCTCTTACACTCCCTCACCTCGTACACGCTGTCGAGATCATGGACGACCAAGCTAAAAAGCCCGCCAGTCCCCTCAAAACCTGCTCGATCTGCGGCAAGCCGCAGTCAGAGGCCACCCGCCCGTTCTGCTCGTCGCGCTGCCGCGACGTCGACCTGAACCGCTGGCTGAAGGGCTCCTACGTCATCCCCGGTCGCGACGACCAAGCCGATGACGTCGAATAATTTAATAATATCAATTATTTAATTGATCTGTCGTTGCGTCGCGCGCCAGCGGCGGCGAGGCCGCCCCACCTTGTGCACAGCCGGACCGCGCTCCGCAAAACCTTAGGCGAAGCGTGGGTGGACAGGCCGCTTCCAGCCCACTATAAACCGGCCGCTCGATGGGCCTTGGCCCCTCTTTGGAGCACGCCCAGGTAGCTCAGTTGGTAGAGCATGCGACTGAAAATCGCAGTGTCGGTGGTTCGATTCCGCCCCTGGGCACCATGGCTCTTCTAAGAGCCTGATATCCAACGCAATTCAGCAATTCCAACGGCTTAGCGCTGCCCCATTGGTACAAAAGGGTGGTACAATGCCGCTTGCAATGTCACGTCCGTGGAAGCATCCGAAATCTGGGATCTATCAACTCCGAAAAGCCGTTCCGGAGGACCTGCGCAAGGTCGTAGGAAAGCGTGAGGAGAAGCTGAGCCTCGATACGCGTGATCCTGCAGAGGCCAAACTGAGATTTGCGAAGGCGCTCGCGGAGCTCGAGGCTCGATGGGCCAATCTGCGCGCTGGGCCGAAACCTCTGACTGAACTTGAGGCGCACCAACTGGCCATTGTCGCGCACGATCGCTGGTTGGAGCAGTACAGGGACAATCCAAGCCAACAGACCAGCTGGGATATCAAGGTTGGCGATCGGCTATTTGGGCCTCCGCCGACCAGGGAAGAGAGAGAGGCTGAACCTCTCCGGCCATTGGATGCTTCGTCTCCTGAGCCGGCGTGGCTCAAGATCTTCCGGATGGAGCAGGCCTGTTTGGAAGCGGCGGGCAGCTCGCTTGCTGCTAACGGGCTTACGGCCAATGGACTTACGGCTGAAGCGGCCTTTGTCGATCATCAGAACCGCCGAACGATGGCTCGCGCGATCGGCGCAGCCATACAGCGTGCAAGTTTGACGCTGGTCAAGCTGGCAAGAGGGGAGACTATTCCAGAGTTTCCCTTCCCGCATTTGTCCGTGGTTGCTGGCCCGGCACCGTCTCGCCCGCCGCAGCGCGCGGTCTCCTTCCAGGATCTCTTGGATGGTTGGGCGGCCGAGCGCCGGCCGGTCGCAAAAACGATCTACGAATGGTCGCGCGTCATCCGTGAGTTGGAAAAATATGTCGGCCACACCGATGTGCATCGACTGACCCCAGAGAACCTGGTGGATTGGAAGCGAGCGCTGGTGTCCGCAGGATTGCGGGCGAAGACCATCCAAGGTTCAAAGCTGTCACCGGTGCGGGCGATCTTGCAATGGGGTTTTCAGAACAAGCTCCTCAGCTTGAATGCCGCCGAAGGCATTTCACTGGATGTCAAAAGCAAACAAGGAGAGCGCAAACGAAGCTTCACGGATGAGGAGGCGAAAATTGTTCTTCGGGCTGCTCTCACGGAGAAGGACCCGGTCAAGAGGTGGGTGCCTTGGATTGGCGCCTACACTGGTGCTCGACTTTCCGAGATCTGCCAGTTGCGGTTCGAGGATGTCCTGAAGATCGAGGACATCTGGTGCATGAAGTTCGTTCCGGAAGCAGGGTCGCTCAAAACATCCGGATCTGAACGCATTGTGCCCGCGCACCCGGCTCTCATTGAGAGCGGGCTGCTGAACTTCGTCGCTCAGGTTAAATCCGGGCCCCTGTTTGCCGAGCTCTCTCCGGACAAGTTCGGCAAGCGCGGCGGCAATGGCACCAAAATGATCGGCCGCTTCGTGCGTCAACTCGGACTGAAGGACCCTCGACTTTCACCGAGCCATTCCTGGCGTCATCGAATCAAGACGCTGGGGCGGAAGCATGGACTCGTGCGGAATCCGAGGCAAAGCGGCCACCGATTCCGACGGAAGGCGGCCACCGATTCCGATCGAAAGCGGCCACGCGATCCGAACGAAGGCGGTCACCCTGTTGATAGGGTGAGACGGGGGGCGTTGTCGGCAATCTGAACG
>DASWCA010000005.1:0-8657 GCA_036390355.1 Acidobacteriaceae bacterium | reverse complement strand
GTCTTGCGCGAAGTACTGTCTTGCGCATACAGTTGCGTACGGAAACAAACTCAATAAGGAAACCAGCTCAAGCCATGCACGGACTGGAACTCCGTCCGTCGCACGATCTGAGTCATTGCATATCACTCGTCAACTGGTAAGGAGGCCCACACAATGGCCAGTACTGAAATCGAAATCCTCGACCCTGCGGCAACGGTCGGGAAGCTCAAGAAGATCGCGGCGGGTCGCGCACTGAATCGCCGGCATTTTCTTGCTGCGTTCGGGTTGACCGGAGCCGCGGCTGGCGCCGAATTGATGTCGGGTTGCACCGTTGGCAGCACCACCACCTCCGTCACTTCCACGACTGCTGGAGCAGGGGAGTCGGATGTCCTGAATTTTGCTCTTAACCTCGAGTACCTCGAGGCCACTTTCTACGCCTTTGTCACCCAGGGCAGCGATCTGACGGGCGCAGCAGTGGCCAATAGCGGCTCCATCACCGGCGCTCCCGGCAAGCTGGTTTTCACTGGGACAAACGCCCAGCAGATCACCGATATGCTGAACGAGATCTACTTCGACGAGAAGAATCATGTGACCACGCTGATCAGCCTGCTTGGTTCTTCTGCGGTGGCCAGACCGGCGATCAATCTCGCAGCCTACGCGCCGATCACCGTGACCAACGCCCTCTCGATTGCAAGGCTATTGGAAGATGTAGGGGTCACAGCTTATACAGCCGCTGCCACCGCCCTCTCGACCAGTAATCGCACGTTTTCGGCGCAAATCCTCGGCGTCGAGAGCTTTCATGCCGGTGCTCTCCGGCTCGTCAGCATCCAGAACCCGACCATCGCGGCTTACGCGAAAGCTCCCGACTCGCTGGACGTTGCGCCCTTTGATCCTGGAACCGCGACACTTGCTGCGGCCGGACCAACCGCCAGCGGGGGTTTCTTCGCCACGTATGGCGCGTCCGCAAATGGTTCCACTGCGGGCATGGCCTTCGCCCGCACCACCTCGCAGGTGCTCTCGATCGTCTACGGCAGCGGTGGAGCGGCCGCAAGCTCCGGAGCTTCCTCCGGCGGATTTTTCCCGAGCGGCATGAACGGCGCCATCAAGACTGTCTAAACGAACCGAATCTACGCCGGGTGCGGGACACGCATTCAATCATGACGCAATCTGTTCCTACATATCGCAAGTCAACTGACAAGGAGGCCAACGCAATGGCCAGCAATGACGTCGAAGTCCTCGATTCCACGGCAACGGTCGAGCAGGAACCAAAGAACTCATCGGAAGTCGCCGCGGTAAATCGAAGGTTCTTCATGGCTGCCCTTGGAGTCGCGGGCGCCGCTGCAGGCGTAGCGTTGGTGTCGAGCCCCAGCGCATTTGCCCAGCAACCCAAGCCCAGCGGATTCCTTGAGGTGGATGTCCTTAACTTCCTGCTGAATATCAAGTATCTGAAGGCGACCTTCTATTCCTTCATCACCCAGGGCGCCGATTTGCCGGGTTCTTCAAACGTCACCGTCGGCACCGGCGCGGTCTACAATCAGCCGGCGAAGGTGACCTTTTCCAGCACTCAGCTAACCGATCTGTTCAACGAGATGTACTACGACGAACTGAATCAGCTGATCGATCTGCGCAATCTCATTGGATCAACCGCCGTCGCCCGGCAGACAATCAACATGCTGGGTACGTCAGCTGCAAATGCTGCGTTTGCAGCGCCTCCTGCAACCGCGACGTTCACCCAGGCTCAGGCCATCGGGCTCGCCCGAATGCTGGAAGATGTCAGCACATCCGCATTCGCAGGCGCACTGATCTATCTATCCGGCAAGAACCTTGCGTACGCCACCCAGGTGCTCGCTTCCGACGGCTTCCACGCAGGTGCGGTACGCCTGGCAAGCATCCAGAACGGCGCAACCTATCAAGGTACAGGCTTTCCGATTACCTTCCAGATACAGGTCGGAACATTCCTGGGAAACAACACGCTTTACGCCTTTCTCGGAACCGTCCCACCAGTCGTCGGTTCCCCTATATCCGGCACCGGTATTCTGGCGGGCTCGGTGATAACGGCGACTACGACGGTAGCCAGCGCCGCACCAACTGGCATTCTTACCAGTGGCAGCAATATCATCAGAAACATGTCGAGCGTCGTAGGACTGGTGGCCGGGCAGCCCATCACCGGGACCAATATTCCAGCCCTTACGGTTCTTACAGCGGTTGGCACCAGCACCATCACACTCTCGGCGAACGCTACTGCTTCGCCCAATGTCACCCCGACGGGTATCGTCACCTCCGGCAGCGCCAACGTCACCAATGTTTCATCCATCAGCGGCCTGGTAGTCGGTGAGATAATCACCGGAACCGGCATCCCGGCCGGGGCCACGATTGTGTCGTTCTCCGGCACCACGATCGTGATGTCGGCGGCAGTGACCGCTTCCAGCACAGTCAAGCCCACCGGCATGACTACCGCTGGCAACGTCAACCTCTCGGCGGTGTCGAGCGTAACCGGGCTGATCGTCGGTCAGCCGATCACGGGAATAGGCATCCCCGCAAATGCGACCATCGCCTCCATTAACGCCACGGCGCCGTTTTCAATCATGATTTCGTTGGCGGCTACCGTTACCTCTTCCTCGGCTGTAACCTTTACCAGTCCCACCACTGAGACCGTGACCAGCCGGACCACACAGGCTGTCAGCATCGGGAAGAGCACGATCGCCATCTCGCAGCCCGCCACGGTCACGGGCAGTACCACGGCGACCATGGTGACGCCGGACCCGATGGATGTCTCGCCGGGCGATCCGGGCACCGCGGCCGCCTCGGCTGCCGGTCCCCAACTCAACGCAACGGCATGGAATGCGTCGACAGCCTACGTGGCTGGAGCGGTCGTGCTCTATGTCGGAAACACCTATATCGCTCTCGCGGCAAACACAAACGTCACTCCTGCGGGGAGTTCGTCATGGCAGATCGTATCTGCACCGGTGTACCAGGCGTTCTTCAACACTGCGGGTGGCGGAACGAGCAGCGCAAGCACGCCGCCGGGCTTTGCCTTCGCCCGAACCTTCTCGCAGGTTCTTGCCGTCCTTTACAACTCGGCGGCCATTCAAACCTTCGAGGGCGGTTTCTACCCGGTCGGGGTGAGCGGCAACATCAACGTCGTATAACGTGGCGTTCGCGCTGCTTCAAGGATGACAAAAGGCCCACACCACGATCAGGCGTGGGCCTTTCTTCATTCACGTCCCTAATAACTCTCTCTCGCGTCCGTTAGTGGGTCATTGCCAGCGCGACGGGCCCTGTCGGATCGGTTCCGGTGCTCGTCGAAGTAGCCAGATCGAGCTTGCCCACTGTCGCTGAGTCAAAGCTGTACATCGTCAGGTCAGGTGTTCCGGAGCTGGCAGCCGCGAGAAGGTAGGTCCCTGTGCGATCTGCCGCCAGCGCAATCACTGCCGACCCATTCGCATATGGCGAACCAGTCAGCGCGGTCAGCGTTCCACTACTCGCCACACTGTATCCGGAGATGGAGTTGTCGAGCTGATTTCCTACGTACACATCAGTTCCGGCGTTATTGACCACGACCGAGAATGGCCGGCTGCCCGCGGAGAAAGGAGATCCCGTTACCGCCGTCAGCGTTCCTCCGCTGCCGATCGTGTAGACCCCCACGCCGCCACCTGTTCCACTTCTGGCGATGTAGAGGTAGGAGCTACTTGGACTGACCGCTAGCGCATTGTCGCTGTTACCGGATGGCAGCGACAGTGTCAGAGGATTTGAGATCGCTCCTGTCGAGGTATTGAACGGAAACACTAGATCACCCGCGGTGCCCAGCGCTGCGAACACATACGCTCCGCTGGGTGCGATCTTGACAGCCTTGGGCACGATGGTCGCACCGGAGACGGCGTAGCTCGCACCTGTCAGTTGCGTCAGCACTCCGGTGGTGGAGTTGATTTGAAACTCGTCCAGCGTGATGCCATTCTGATCCAGTGCAAAGAGCCACTTCCCGTCGGGAGAAATATCCATCGACGCAACGTTTGCGAGGCCAACGGCAAAACCATTGTTGAGCAAACTCAACTGGCCACCCGTCCCAATCGAAAACGCGTAGATTGCACCGCTGCCGCCGACGAAGAGGATGGAGTTCGCAGGATTGATAGCGACTGCGGTAGGTGCGAATCCAAGAGAGTAAGGCGAATTCGTCACCGCTGTCAGTGTGCCCGTGCCTACCGAGAAGCCGGCAAGCGTCTCTGTCGTTGCATTCGCAACATAGACGTAATTCCCCGAAGATGAACCACCGCTACCTGTCGATCCCGGATAAACAAAAAAGGTCCCGCATCCGGTTGTGAGGGAGAGAGCCGCCACCCCCGCCAACCAGGCCGCTCGCCCAGCCCATTGCTTCATGTCGATTCCCCTTACCCTTCATCATCGCAGCAGAGTCAAGTTGTCAACCCACTATAATTTGCAGAATGCCCATCACCAGGCACTCCCGTCCGGCGAGGATTCTCGTTGCAGTCGCGATCCTCGCACTGGTCCCAATCCGCGTTCCCGGGCAGTCATCTACATTCGACTCCCGCCAGGACCAAACGGAATCAGGATTAACGTCACTGGATCGTGAAGTTCGTGCTGACATGGACTTCCTTGCCGCAGACGAAATGCATGGCCGCGGCTCCGCCACCCGGGATGAGCATATCGCCGCACTCTTCGTTGCCGCTCAGTTTCAAGCTCTCGGGCTCGCGCCAGGAGGAGACGATGGCACGTTTCTGCAGAAGGCGACGCTGCCTTCTCCGTTGCCGCCGCGCGCCCAGCAACGTGTGTCTCGCTTCGAGAACACTCCGCGCACGCAGACCTGGAATGCAATCGCAGTTCTCCGGGGCAGCGATCCGGCAAACGAGGTCGTCCTGCTTACAGCTCACCTCGACCACCTCGGTATCGGTCCTCCCAATGCCGCGGGAGATACCATCTACAATGGCGCCGATGATGACGCCTCCGGCACTTCCGCTGTCCTTGCTCTCGCCCATGCCCTGGCGATGGGTCCGCGCCTCCATCGCACCGTGATCTTTGCGCTGTTCGGCTCGGAAGAGCTTGGCGGCTTCGGCAACGCGGCTTTCCTTGCGCACCCGCCCGTGCCGCTCGCTTCGATCGTTGCCAACCTCGAGTTCGAGATGATCGGCCGCGCCGATCCTGCGATTCCCAATGACTCGCTTTGGCTGAGCGGATACGATCGCTCGAACCTCGGCCCGGAGCTTGCCAAGCACGGCGCGCACCTGCTTCCCGATCCTCATCCTCAAGAAAACTTCTTCCAGCGTTCCGACAATATCGCGCTCGCCCGCCAAGGCATCATCGCGCAGACCATCTCCAGCTTTGGCCTTCACAAGGACTATCACCAGCCCTCGGACGAACTCAGCAAGATCGACTTCAATCACCTCATCCGCTCCGTTGCCTCCATGGTAGAGCCCGTGCGCTGGCTTGCCAACACGACGTGGCGTCCAGCGTGGAATCCCGGCGGCAGGCCATAAAAAAGCGGCCCATCGCTGGACCGCTCTTTCCTTCCCCCCTGAGATTAAGGGAGGTCGAAGCGATCAAGGTTCATTACCTTGCTCCAGGCTGCCACAAAGTCATGCACGAACATCTGTTGCGAGTCGGCGCACGCATAAACCTCCGCGAGGGCTCGGAGCTGTGAGTTAGAACCGAAGACGAGATCGACGATTGTGCCTAAATATTTCGGCTCGCCGGTCGCACGATCCAGTCCCACCAACACGCCTTCCGTAGCGGACTTCTGCCACTTCGTGCTCATGTCGAGTAGATTCACGAAGAAATCGTTGGTCAGCGTTCCGGGCCGCTTCGTTAAAACTCCAAGGTCCGAGTGGCCGAAGTTGATATTCAGTGCGCGCAGGCCGCCGATCAGAACCGTCATCTCGGGAGCGGTCAGCGTCAGCAGGTTCGCCTTATCTACCAGCAGGTCGGCCGCGAATGCCTCGTGTCCCTCGCGGAGATAATTGCGGAAACCGTCTGCGACTGGTTCGAGTACGGCGAACGAGTGGACATCGGTCTGTTCCTCCGTCGCATCCGTGCGTCCCGGCGTGAACGGAACCTTCACGTCGTGGCCGGCCTTCTTCGCGGCCTCCTCAACCGCTGTGCATCCGCCGAGGACGATCAAGTCAGCCAGCGAAACCTTCTTCGCGCCAGCCGCTGCATTGAAGTCCTTCTGGATCGTCGCGAGCGTGTCGAGCACTTTCGCCAACTCGACCGGCTGATTTACTTCCCAGAACTTCTGCGGTGCAAGCCGAATGCGCGCTCCATTAGCCCCGCCGCGCTTGTCGCTGCCACGGAAGGTTGAAGCCGACGCCCATGCGGTCGAAACCAGTTGCGAGATGGACAGCCCGGAAGCGAGTACCTTCGCCTTGAGAGCCTGAATCTCCTCCTCGCCGATCAATTCGTGATCCACCGCTGGCACAGGGTCCTGCCAAATCAGCCGCTCCTTAGGAACCAGCGGACCAAGATAACGCGCGATGGGACCCATGTCGCGATGCGTCAGCTTGTACCAGGCCTTCGCAAATGCGTCCGCAAACTCCTGCGGATTGTCCAGGTAATGCCGCGAAATCTTCTCGTAGCTCGCGTCAAAGCGCAGAGCGAGATCCGATGTCAACATCGTCACCGAGTGTTTCTTCGAGGGATCGTGCGCATCCGGCACCGTGCCGTTCGAAGCTCCGCCCTTGGGCTTCCACTGCTGAGCTCCCGCCGGGCTCTTCGTCAGCTCCCAGTCAAACTTGAACAGATTCTCCAGGTACTCGACGTCCCACTTCGCCGGGTTCGTCGTCCACGCCCCTTCCAGGCCGCTGGAGATGGTATTCACGCCGACGCCATTGCCGAGGCTATTCTTCCAGCCCAACCCCTGCTCCTCAATCGACGCCCCCTCGGGCTCGCGGCCGACATACGTCTCAGGATTGCCGGCGCCATGTGTCTTGCCGAAGGCGTGGCCACCGGCGATCAGCGCAACCGTCTCCTCGTCGTCCATTGCCATTCGCGCAAACGTCTCGCGGATGTCGCGCGCTGAAGCGACGGGATCGGGATTGCCGTTCGGGCCCTCCGGATTGACGTAAATCAGCCCCATCTGAACAGCGCCCAATGGATTCTCGAGCTGACGGTCGCCGCTGTATCGTTTGTCACCCAACCACGTCGTCTCAGGTCCCCAATACGTCTCGTCCGGCTCCCATACGTCAGCGCGTCCACCGGCGAAGCCGTACGTCTTGAATCCCATCGACTCCAGCGCCACGTTTCCGGCGAGAATGATCAGGTCGGCCCATGAGAGTTTCCGTCCGTACTTCTGCTTGATCGGCCAGATGAGCCGCCGCGCTTTATCCAGACTCACGTTATCCGGCCAACTGTTCAGCGGAGCGAACCGCTGCATGCCCGCCCCCGCGCCGCCGCGCCCATCGGCAATGCGGTAGGTGCCGGCGCTGTGCCACGCCATGCGGATGAAGAATGGCCCATAGTGGCCGTAGTCCGCAGGCCACCATGCCTGCGAGTCCGTCATCAAGGCATGCAGGTCCTTGATCACTGCATCCAGGTCCAGGCTCTTGAACTCCTCAGCATAGTTGAACGTCTCGTCCATGGGATTGTTCAGTGGGGAGTGTTGGTTCAGGATTTTCAGATTTAGTTGATTGGGCCACCAATCGGGATTCTTGCGGGCTGCACCGTGAGAGGTCGTGACTGCGCCATGCCCAACCGGGCATTTAATTTCGTCTGCCATTTTATTCACCTCGAAAAACTAATCCGTTGTCTTCACTTACCACTTACCGTTAGCTACTTACCACTGTCTTTCTGGCAATCGGCGCACACGCCAATCACATCCACGGCATAACGCTCCACAAGAAATCCTCCCGGCAACCGATTCCGCTTGGCCACCAGCCCGAGTTCCTTCTCACCGATATCGGTAATCTTCCTGCACTTCGAGCACACCATGTGATGATGCGGTTCGCCGTTCATCTCCACGCGCACTGAGCCGTGATGCATGCTCACTTCGCGGAAGACGCCACTCTCAACGAACAAATGTATGTTTTTGTAAACGGTCGCCAGCGAGATTGCCGGCACCTTTTTCTTCACCCGCGCATAGACCTCTTCCGGACTCGGATGGCCATGCATGGTCTTCATTGTCTCGTACAACACCTGCCGCTGGTGTGTGACGGCGATGCCATTGTCCCGGCAAAGCTCGCGAAACGGCTTGGTCTCATTCACCAGCATGGGAACGAGTGTAAACGATAATTGTTATCGTTTGATAACTCCACCTGTGGATATCTTCGAAGGGATGTTATTTTTCACGTTTGTCGAGCCATCGCAAGGGCCACGATTTCCCCGATCATTTGGGTATAGGAGAGGCCGGATTTCTTCGCGGCCATGGCAAACTCCTGTCCGCTGGAGAGCCATGGGTTAGGATTCGCTTCGATGACGTAAACCTCGCCCTTGCACGATACGCGCATGTCGATGCGGCCATAATCGCGAAGTTTGACGGCGCGATACGCTTTGATCGCGATCTCGGTGAGCTTGGTTACGGTTTCTTCGTCGAGGTCTTCGGCGATCGCCGATTTCGTCAGCTTATAAGCTTCCGTGTCTCTCTCGAATTTCACATCCAGGCTGGCGATCCTGGGCACGCCCTTCGGAAGCTTCGAAAGGTCAAGTTCCACCAGCGGAAGCGCATGTGCGCTCTC
>DASWCA010000004.1:0-6961 GCA_036390355.1 Acidobacteriaceae bacterium | reverse complement strand
GGTTCGAGGTTCGAGGTTCGAGGTTCGAGGTTCGAGGTTCGAGGTTCGAGGTTCGAGGTTCGAGGTTCGAGGTTCGAGGGGATTGGACGTGTTCGGCGACACAGCCGGGTTGCTTGGCGATTCCTTAAACTTCCCTCTATGTCGAATACGTATCGCGATCTGAAGGTCTGGCAGAAGTCTATCGATCTCGCCGAAAGAATCTATCGGCTTACAGCGAAGTTTCCAGCGTCGGAGTTGTATGGCCTAAGCTCGCAGATGCGTCGAGCTGCCGTTTCCATTGCGAGTAACATTGCCGAGGGGTGGGGCCGGCGCAGTCGCAAAGACTACGGGAGATTCGTTCTCGTGGCGCGGGGATCGAACGATGAACTCCAGACTCAACTTGTGATTGCAGAGCGCCTGGGATTCGGCGAGGGCGAACAGTTCGTCGAAGCAAACGCTCTCTCCGATGAGATTGGAAAGATGCTCAGTGGCCTCCATGCGTTCCTGCAGACTCCACGACGCAAGGCCCTCGAACCTCGAACCTAGTACCTCGAACCTGCTTCAATGTCCCGTGCGTCCCGCCAGCAGATCCAGCGCATGCGGCAACAATTGCAGAATCGCTCCCAGCGAAGTGGTCGCGCCCGCCGGAGACCCCGGCAGGTTCACGACCAGCGTCCCACCCGCACCTCCGCTGGACATGATGCCGCAGACACCTCTGCTCAGCGCCGCCAGCGGAGTGTGGCGCAGCCCTTCCGTCCGCATCCGCTCGGCCAAGCCATCGACCATCCGGTCGCATACCATCCGCGTCGCCTCGGGAGTGACGTCCCGCGCCGCCAGCCCCGTGCCGCCCGTGGTCACAATCAGCGACGCATTCGCCGCATGCCGCCGCAGTGCCGCCGCGATCAGCTCAACCTCATCGGGAAGTATCTCCGTCACTACCACCGCCGCACCCGCGGCGTCCAGCAGGTCCACCACCGCCGGCCCCGACCGGTCCTCCTGCACACCGCGCGAGCAGCCATCGCTGATCGTCAGCACGACCGCGCGCGTGTCCTGCGGGAAGCGAGCACCAGCCGCCGCGCCACCCTTCGCCCTATCCTTTGCTTTCGACGTCACCCCGCCAGTTTACGTTGAGCGCGAGAATTCCGGGCGGCGAAACCGCAGCGCAGCTAACGAAGCAGCGGCCCGGGCATCAGTGTGGCCACACTGACCGTGCAGCCATTGCACGCGAGTCGCTGCTCGGATTCCAGCCGCGCTATCTCGGATTCGATCTGTACCGCCTCCGGCTTGCGATGGGTCGCTTTCAAAAGCTCGTCGTACTCCCGCATCACGCCAAGCTGCTCACTCACAAACAGAGTGCGCGGCAGGTCGGTTCGGCTGCGCACTAACTTCAGCGCCTGCTGCATGGCCCGGGCGCCTTCATCCGGCGAGCCCGACTTCCAAAATTCGAAACCCCGGGCCAGCCACGCTCCCGCCATCTCCATCGAATTCGCAGGGAACGCCGCCTGAGAGATCGTCATCGCGCGGTTCGTATCCTCAAGCGCCGCACTGCATCGCCCCAGATAGCAAATCGCATAGCCGTGCGTTAGATACGCCGCAGTCAGCTCCCTCTTGTCGGCGCGCGCCTCCGCTTCGCCCTCCCGGATCGATTCGGCCGACTCCATTTCACTCTCTCGAAACTTGTGGCCGAAGATCAGGACCAGAGCCATCGTCTCGTGGAGCCTTGCGGTGGCCGCGCGGTTGCCAAGGCTCTCGAAGAGAGCGAGCGATTTCTTCACGTAGTTGCCAGCCTCGCTCAACCGCCCCGTGTCGAGATACAGCGAGCCCATGCCATCCAGCGCGTCCGCATACGCCGCTTGCGGTCCCGACGTCCGCAGCAGGCGCAGCGACCGCGCAAACGCACCCTCCGCCTCCGCAAACTGGAGCTGGTCCTCATATACATTCGCAAGTCGCAGCCACAGAGCGCCCAGTTGTGCATCCGCCGCATGTTGCCCTTCAGCGCTCTTGATCTGGCTGTGCAGCATCTCCACGCGCTCGATGGCCGCCTGTGACATCTGCGCCGGCGCTATGCAGCCAAAAGCTGTACACACCACAAACAGCACGAGGAAATTCCGCGCGAGCCCAAATGAGTGAAAACGCCCACGCACGAAGTAGCGCCACGTCATGCGTGTGCGGCGGAGAAAATCCACGCAACGCCTCGCAATTGGCATCGCCACAAATACCAGAGCCGCAGACCAACGCAAAATAGGCATCGCAATTGTCCTTTCGAGAAAAAGTTCTCGAGCGAGTTGATATCGATACAAACGTGCGAATTCAGCGTTCGGGATGCAATTTCCGCCGGCTGAATCGAAAAAAATGGCGCGTCGCCTCACGAGGCGCGATCAAAAATTTCCACGATGCCTCTACAACGCACCGGCCATGCGTTCGGTTAACAGCGTCGAGCGTGATTTGTATTGCTCCGTACGATTCGTTCTCGTTTATCTCCTAAAACTTTAGGTATTAGTATTCGAGGTTCACCCGATCTGTCAACTAAAGCTTTAGGAGTTAACGGAGAATTGATGCGCAAACGTCCGCAAAGCGGTCTCGAATTCCTTCTGCTGCACAAACGTGCCTGCTGCCGGCCCTGCTCGGAAATATTTTGTTAACCAACGGCCGCTCCGGCCCGTTGTATAGGCATCAGGACCTTCTCAGGTCCGATTCATGCAAAGGACGATCGAAATGCGCATCTCTCTCTGGTCTTCGAAAGCCGCTTTACTTTTAGCGATGGCGATTCTGCTTCTCGCCGCCCCGCCTGCCGTTTTCGCTCAGCCGAACGCAGGCCCAAAGCCAGCCGCCGCTCCCGCTGCCCCGCCGTCCGACGCCGAATTGATCAACACGCGCGAGCAGCTCATCGCCTTCCTGCGGACCAGTCCCACGCTGACCGAGGTGGTCGAGACCGACCCGAGCCTGCTGGCGGATCAGGAGTATGTGACCCGCACCAATCCGCAACTCGCGCAGTTTCTTGAGCTGCATCCCGAGGTCACGCGCAACCCGGACTTCTATCTCTTCGCAAACCTGCCCCAGCAGCACGGCCGGCACGTAGAAAACCTGTCGCGCCGCACGGGTGGACGCGATACCCGGAATGACGATGCCGAGTCGCGCAGGCGGTTTATGCTGAACGTCCTGCAGTTACCCATGTTCGTCGTCATCATCGGAGCGTTCGCGTGGCTGATTCGCATGCTCCTGCAGAACCGCCGCTGGACACGCGTCTTCCGCATGCAGAGCGAGGTGCACGCCAAGCTGCTCGACCGCTTCGCCAGCAGCGAGGAGCTGTTGCAGTACATGAACACCGAACCGGGAAGGCGCTTCCTGGAGGCGGCGCCGATTCCCATCGAGTTTGAGCATGACCGGCGGCTGCCAGGAGGACTGGGCCGCGTGCTCGCCCCACTGCAGATCGGCATCGTGCTGACATTGCTCGGCGCAGGCCTGCTGATGCTGCACCGTAGCGAACACCAGCCGGATGTCTCACAGGCCCTGATGATCTTCGGCATGATTACGATGATGCCGGGGATCGGGTTTATCATTTCAGCAATCATTACGTGGAGGATCAGCACGCACCTTGGCCTGATGCCGCAATCAGCCTCCTCCTCCGAGCCCACTGGCCGGCAGTGAACGAGTCGCAGGACCGCAAGGATTGCGACCACCGCGAAGTTCGCGAAGATGAGAAGGATCGCAGGATGAACTGGGAAGACGTCATTCCGGCCATAGCAACTGTCGACGCGGTCCGCGCGACGGAGCCCGCCATGGACAGCGATCAGTTTGCGGCTTTCTACGAGCGGTCGGCGAAGCCTCTGTGGGCCTATCTCGCGCGAGCCTCCGGCGATGCCACCCTCGCCGACGATCTGATGCAGGAGAGCTACGTCCGCTTTCTTTGCGCCAACTCGCCCGGCGATGGCGAGGTCGCCTCCCGCCGCTATCTCTTTCGCATTGCCAGCAACCTGCTGCGCGACCATTGGCGGCGCCCGCGCACCGTGCCCATCGAAGACCTGCCCATCGACCGCTCCGCCGCGCGCGACACCTCGATGCAGACCGAGTCGCGACTGACACTCGACCCCGCTCTTGCCCGGCTGCGTCCTCGCGACCGCCAGCTGTTATGGCTCGCGCACGCAGAGAATTACTCACATCGCGAGATCGCCGACATCACCGGTCTCGCCGTCACCAGCATCCGCCTGCTGCTGTTTCGCGCGCGGCGGGAGATGGTGCGATTGCTCAAGAAGGAGGAGGCGAGAGCTCTATGAACCTGCGCCCCTGCTCCCGTTTGGACGAAGTCCGTAGCGCTCTCTCGCAGGGCCACTGGCCCCAGGCGTGTACCGCCGATCTGCGCGCGCACGTCGAGGCGTGCAGCCGCTGCGCCGAAGAAATTCTACTGACGAAGCATTTTCAACTTGTCCGATCTGAAGCGGTGGAGGAGGCGCGTCCCGGCACGCCAAGCCTGCTCTGGTGGCGCGCCCAGACGCGACGAAGAAACGCCGCACTCACGCGCGCCGGACGTCCGCTTGCCGCTGCCCAGGTCTTCGCGCTGGTGATCGTCGTTGCCGCGCTGGTTGGCTTCGTCGCCTCGCATTGGCAAAGCCTTCTGGACAGGGCGCTGTCTGCGCATGTCGAGCCGGCGTCATCGCTTGCGGCGCTACGCGGAGATTGGGGACTGCTCCCGCTGGTCGTCGCGTTCGGCCTGGTCACGGCGTTAGGCGGCGTGGTCGTCTATCTCACCACCGAGCGGCAATAGCGCTCCGCTACTTTGCCTGAAAGCTGCTGCTCACCACGCCAAGTCCCGCATGCGAGTCGACAACCCACTCGTTCACCGGATGCATTTCTCTGCAGTCCAGGCACATGGTGGAGACACACTCGGTCGCGCAGTGAGGACACACTCCTCGAGTGTCAAATGTGTCGAAAGACTGTTCGCAATGCCCGCATTTCCAGTAAAGCCCCAGCGGCGGTGCTGTCCGGCAACTCGGACACGCAAAACCATCCCGGCGCGGCAACTTGGCAAGTCGCAGTAACACCCGCGCGCGCTGCAAACCGCCCCAGCAATTCATCACCATGAAGACGCAGATCGCGCCCAGCCACAGCGAACGCGACCACACGGCCAGCGCAACCAACCCAGCCGCGCCTAGCAAGCCCAGCACCGTCGCCACCATCAGGCTGCGCCCGCGTCCCAGCACAAACCACAACAGCGACCGCAGAATCTGTCCGCCATCCAGCGGATAAATCGGCAGCAGATTGAACACCAGCAGAGACACGTCGATCCAGAAGACCGCACGCACCAGCGCGTAGACGTCGTGCATGGAGTGCGCCCACCCCAACGACCGGCTCATCGCGATTGCAACATACAGCACCGGCAACAGCACGACGTTGACTAGAGGTCCCGCCGCAATGCTCCAGAGCGTCGCGCCCGCGCGTTGCGGCGGACTCACATACGCCACTCCGCCCAGCGGCCACAGCATAATCGTGTCTGCCGTCCCGCCCACCTGCCGGCAGGCCATCGCATGCCCGAACTCATGCAGCAGCACAATCAGGAACAGTGCCAGGTACTCCAGCACATTCCACACAACCGAGCTATACCTGCCCTGAGCGCCCTGGATCTCATAGATCGCCACCAGAAACCACGACCAGTGCAGATAGAGATCCACTCCGGCAAGACGAAAAAGATGAATAGATCCATTGCGGCCGCTCGGCATGCGTGTAGCTTACTTCATCCGCATCATGCGCCTCGAAGCCTTTGGGCTTTAATTCGGCATCGTGTCCCGCAATCACATGCGCGGGCTCGGAGTTGCTCGGCGAATTTCCCTGCCGCACCAACTCCAGCCCAATGCCACCCGTAGCGCCCAGCACCAACATCTTTATCGTGCGCCCTCGGTGTTTGCGACGGCGACGAAGCGCCCAGACGGAATTAATCGGCGGCCGGCAGGCCGGGTCAGGTACGACACCGTCAGCATGATGAAGAAGAACAGAGGGTCCAGCGAAACCAGACCATCTCCCGAAGCGAAGTGCGAGACGATCGCGCTGATCAACGTGATGCCAAATCCCGCGTAGGCCCATTCCTTGACGACGACCCACCCCGGGACAAGCAGCGCGCAAACTCCCAGCAGTTTGGCGACGCCAAGGATGTACGCAAAATACGTGGGGTAGCCCAGATGCGTAAACGGCATCCGGCGCAGGAGAGAGAGCACGCCGGAGATCGTCATGACAGTCGCAACCACTCCCGTCGCGATCCAGTACGCCGCCGTCTTCGCCTTCATCGCCTGCCTCCGCGGTCGGCCGGTTCCGCGAGCGTCATCGCCGCCGGCATTCGCCGCTCGCCGCCCGCTGCGGAACTCGCCGCCCGCTTGCTCAGATCGCACAGCATGTCCGAGTGGATGTTCAGGCCGATGTTGGTCATGTTGTAGAAGTGCTCGCTGGCTACCAGCCAGACGATCTCGCAGATTGCGCGTTCCGAATAGAACCGACGCACGCGGGCAAACGTATTCGGGTCGACGCTCCTCTCCCGCGTCAATTCGGTCACGTAGTCCAGCATGGCGCGTTCCGCTTCGGAAAAAAGAGGACTCGTACTGTATTGCTCCAGCGCATCGAACTTGGCTTGATTCATCGACGCCCGGATCGTAAACGCCCGCCCGATGTCCATGCAGAACAGGCAGACGTTCAGACGCGCCACCTGCTCCCGGACCAGGAAGACGGTCTCCCGCGGCAGTTCCAGCTTCTTGTCGAGCTGGCCGATCTTCCCAGCGAACATGCCGAACGCAGCCGGCAGCCGCGCGGAGAACACCTTGACCGGAGTCAGCACTTTGCCGAATTGGCGGCGCGTAAAGTAGTAGGCCAGCTTCATCATCAGGCCCTGCGGTTTTTCGATCGGCGTAAGAAACGGCGCATCGGGATCGGCGATGGCCGGGCTGCTTACGGATGGGTTCATAACATTCCTCCTTTGGTCTCACGCAGCGCAAACGAATCG
>DASWCA010000003.1:0-22264 GCA_036390355.1 Acidobacteriaceae bacterium | reverse complement strand
ACTTCGCAGCACGATTCGATCAATGGCTGGTCCTCGCTGCTGACGCCGAATGTCGCGTACAGGCTGAACCGGCACTTCAGCTTCAGCGCGGGCACGCCAATCTACATCTATCTCGACGACTACGAAAATACGGGCACTACGGCCAAGCCGTTCTACAGGTATGTTCCCCGGAACGGAGTATTCGGGGATACGGCGCTGTCGTTCGAGGGCGATGCGCGCATGCGTTCGATCGGCTATATGGGAACGCTGTTCCTGGGATTCCCCACCGGAGATACCGCTTACGGCCTGGGAGCCGGGCAGACTACCTTCAGCTTCAACAACCATTTTGAGAAGAGCTTTTTCAGGTTCACGCCTAACATTGAACTTGGCGCCGGCGATACCAGCGGCCTGGTTGACCGGCGCATCCTGAAAAACTACATCGCGGTAGGACCGATGGCGCACTTTCAGGCGGGGATGTGTGTGGACCTGCCGTGGACCATGAGCTTTGAGGCGGACATGTATGAGGAGCTGCCGATGGCCAAGAATCTGGTGTACTCGACGACTGGCAAAGGGAAGAAAAAAGTGACAACGGTGACCAATTATGACCCCGGCGAAGACAATGGCTTTCTCTCGTCGCTGGATATCCCATTGTCGCCACACGTCACGTTGTCCGGGTTTTACAACCGGAGCCTGCGCGACCACGAGGACGTTGGCGGCTTCTCGCTTACCTTCCTGCTGAAGGGGCTTCGGCCCGTGGAGTCGGAGCACTAGCGTTGCGCTAAGCAAGAATGGCTACGTCTTTGGCTTGGTCTCGCTTGCCGGCGGGACGATTGCGTTCATCCGGAGATACTCGACAGCCTGGCCATACTCATCTTCGGCATGCCCAACCGCCCCGGCGAACGCGCTGGCGGGGGTCTGTGGACCGCCGACGCTGAGGAAGGCGTTGGCTGCGGTGACGTTGGCTACCGCTTTATGTGCGAAGGCGAAGGTTGCGGCCAGCGCCTTAACGATGTCGTCCTTCGACTTGAGATCGCCGATAGCCTTGGTATCGACATCGGGTTTGACGCCACCAACTCTGGAGAAATACGAGTAGTTGGCCTGGATGGTGTGGGTGACGATCTGGGCGAAGGTGCGGACGCCGTCGAACTGGACCTTCTGGCCTGGCGCGAAGGCGGCGGCGCTTGGCGCAAAGTCATATTTGTCGGCGGGCATAGCCTGGGCCGCGCCCATCCAGAGGTTCTCGACGCGGGTAAGGGCGGCGTCGAAGGACTTCGCCGGATCGACCGGGGAACCTGCCGCGGGCGGGGCAGGTGCTGTGGGCTGCGCCTGAACTCCCATTTCGGAGCCGACCATGAGCATGAGTGCCGCCGCGGCGACGACCAATTTCATTCGCTGTATCGCCATCTTCGTTTTCTCCCTTCGCAACGAACAAAGCCTACCAGATTCACGTTGCATGCAGCGACTACTGCGCAAGCGAGGCTTACCGGGCAGCTCACTTCCCTTTCGATTCCTTGATGCTGAGGTCCTTCAGATCCTTATTCTTCGCCTTCATCAACGGAGCCACCGTCGCAACCGTAGGAGCCGGTGCGGCCGCCCCCTCCGCCGGTGGCAATACGCGGAGAGCCATGCGCGGGAAGCTGAAGTTGCTGCCTGCATCGTCGATGACGTTTACCTGGCAGATGTAGGTTCCCGGCTTGAGCCCGGTCAGCGGCACATCGAACTGGAAGCCGACAGCCTTTCGCTCGGGAATATTGATGGTGTTCGCCTCGACCAGTGGCGTCTCGTACACCTTCACGCCGCCAAGCAGGAATTCGATGCTGGTGAGCACATGCACCGCACCGCCCTCGCGGCGCGTGAGGCCAGGCGACGACGCCTGTGCCGGAACGCTCTTGTCCGGGGTCGGAGCGTAGACCTCGTACAGGAAGAAGAGATGCTGATCCTGGCGGAAGACATGCGGGACGTTCGGCACCCACTCCAGCCCATCGCGCACCAGCGGATCGACGACCTTCTTTGCGGTGTTCGGCATTCGCTGGCTCGACATCACGATTGAGCTAAGCTTCAGCGGCGTCTTGCTCATGTCCGGGACCTGGATGTCGGTCTCGAAGCTGCCCATGTTGCCGGACTGGTTCTCGCGCACCACGAACTTCACATGGTACTTTCCGGGCGCGAGCGTAAAGCCGGTGGAGTACTGTACGTTCCTCTTCTGCAACTGCTGGTTCGCGTCGACGGCGAGCGGTATCGTCTGGCGAACCTGGCCGACCGCGATTCCGGTTGCATTCTTTACCTGCCCCAGGACGTCGATGTTCGCCTTGTCCTTATCCTTTACGGTGGTGGCGTGAATCTGCGAGCCCGGGATGACGAGCGAGATTGGGATATAGAACTTGCCGTCATCCAGCCGGAAGTAGAGCGCCTGCAGATAGACGGCGACATCTGTGGCGGGCACGTCGCTACGCATCTGTTCGGTGAGGGCAAGCTCTCGGTCTTCGGTCTTGGCGTGCTGGAAGTCGGCGGGCGCGTAGTAGCCGGGCCGGTACTCGAGCTTCGCCTCGGGATGGTTCAGCAGGTTGATGGTCAAATGCCGATAGCCGCCATCGCGTGCCGGGTTGGTCGAGTGGAAGCCGATGATGTAGTAGGCCTCGCTATCGTGCTGGATCTGCTGGAAGGCCGGGCCGAAGTCGTTCGAATCGACGAACAGCTTGCCGCCGGTATCGCTCGCGAGCGTGCCCAGCGTCTCCTGCGAGCTGAAGTTCGAGTTCAACTGACCCTGCATGGACGCGCCGCTATACGCGCCTGTGCCGCGCTTGCTTCCCTGCGATGCGTCGCCCACCGGATTCAGCGCCTGCAGACCGCGCGTGTCGACCGCATACAGCGCCGTGTCCGCCTTCACACACTCGTTGGTGGCGGAGCGGATGCTCGCCTGGTTCTCGATACCCTGCCGCGTCAGGCCGCCCGAGAAGTAGAGCATGCTCTTCTTCTGCTCTACCTTCTCCATCGACTTGCAGATCGTGCGGATCGCGTAGAGCTGGCGATCGGTGTTCAGCGCGTTGAACTCGCTGTCATCGGCAACAAAGCTGGACGAGTCGTCGGAGGTCGAGTCGGTGCCGCCGCCCTCGCTGCCCACGTCGAAGCCCGTTCCCTCCGAGCCGTCGTACTTGCTCACAGCATGGATCAACGACGCTTTGTCCGAGGTGAAGTCCTGGTCCATGCTCAGCCCGGAGACCAGGCTGACCGCCGCGACCATATCTGCCGGCGCCATCTTCTTCGTGATGTAGTCCTTGGCCGAGTCGACCGCGCGGGTAATGTCCTCCGGCTGCATGCTGCTGAGGTCGAAGAACATGACGATCAGGCGGCGGTCTTTCAACTCGTCCGGCGATGCCGCGAATTCGTTGTTCACAATGTCGGCGATGCTCTTCTTCTTTGTGGTCGAAGTGCCGGAGACGGTCGTATTCTCCGCCAGCGTCACCGCCTGATCGACGTTCTGGTAGTCGAAGGTGGTGATCTTCTGCGGCTTCTTGTCCTCGAAGATCTGGAAGTCCGACTCTTTCAAGCTCTTGATCACCGCGCCGGTTTTCTTGTCGCGCACCACGACGTTGGTCAGCACACGGTCGACGTTGGTCTTGATGGTCATCACCGGTGAGCCGCCCTGTTGCGCGACCGCCGCCACCGGCACACCCGCCGGCGAACCAACCATCCCAATCACCAGAACCGCCGCCATCACTCGCCGCATTGCCACTCCCTCCACCACCGCTCTGCTTTTAGAACCTGTACCGCGCGTTATATGTGAACGACCGCATCGCCGCCGCCCCAGTTACCTGTCCGAACTGGGTCGAGTTGAGCTGCGTATTCACGCCCGAATACTGCACAGTGTTCAGCGCGTTGGTCGCGTTGAAGCGCATCTCGATGCTGCGAGTCTCGCCGAGCGAGATCGTCCGCGAAAGCGATCCGTTGATCGACACCGTTCCCGGCGTCACAATCGAGTTGCGCGTCGCATTGCCGTAGGTCCCTGTCGCCGGCGCAACGAATGCCGCCTTGTTGAACCAGTTCTGCAGCGTGCCGGCGCCGGCAATCGAAGTGCCCGGCACCCGGTTCGGCCGCAGCGAATTCCCCGCGCCCGCCGCAATCTCATCCGGCGTGCCCGAGTAGGCAGGCGTCGCGAACGCGCCCGACGCGAAGGTGAAGGTCCCCGAGACCGAGTAGCCGTCGAGTATCCTGGACATCACGCCGCCCTTGTTCAGGAACGCGCGGTTCGGCCCGAATGGCGGCTCGATGATAAAGTTCCCGCTCAGCGTATGCCGCCGGACGAAGCTTGAATTGCTCTCCTCCGCGCCCAGATTCTGGTCGTCCTGCGCGATCGAGTTGCCGCTTCCGCCCACCGATGACGCATCGTCGATCGAATGCGCAAACGTGTACGTCGCCTGCAGCGAGACGCCCTTGTGCATCCGCTCGCGCGCATTAATGGCCAGCGCGTTGCTGCGCTGGTAGCCCTGCGAGTCCTCGTACCGGAACTGCCCGGAGGACGGGTTCAGGATGCCCGTGGCGATCCGGTTGGGCGCTCGTATGATGTCCAGATTGCCGGCGTATGAACCTGTGTAGTCGACATTCAGCACCACGCCCTGCGGCAGCGTCCTCTGGATGCCCAGGTTGTACACCTGCACCATACCCAGCCGATAGTTGGGATTCACGCCGAAGTTCGACTGCGTTGTCTGCGTCGAGCAGTTGAAACCGGTCGAGTTCTGGAACCGCACGTTGAGCGACATGTTCGCCGTTGTGCAGGTGGTTGGGCTCGAAGGTGTGCTCAGCGTGTTCGTCTGCGTAATCGCGAACGGCTGCTGGAACGACATGCTGCTCGCGAACCGCGAATATTGCCCGGTGTTGTAGTTGATGCCGTAGCCCGCGCGGACTACCGTCTGCTTGGTGAATTTGAAGTGCGGTTGCCACGCTACCGCAAGCCGCGGCGAGTACATCGACTTGTCCGGCCTCACCAGCGTCTGGCTGCCCACCGATGCGCATCCCGGCGCCGAGGTCGCGCAGATATTCGCGATCTGCAGGTTCGCGCCGCTTCCGCTCAGGTTCAGATTTACGAGGTGGTCGTTCTTCTCCGAGTAGGGCGAGAAGTACTCCCAGCGCAGCCCGTAGCTGAAGGTGAGCCCCGACCGCGCGCGCCAGTCGTCCTGCGCATACCAATCCCACGAGTTGCCGCGGAGGTAGATCTTGCCGAGCCCCGCCGTCACAGCGGTCTGCTGCGGCTGCCCGATCAGCAGGTCAGCAACCGACGATCCGCTCGCTGGAAAATTGCAGGTCTGCGTCTTCGCGTTGCACGCCTGCGCCGCCGGATTCTCCGTCGCAAAGCCCGAGAACGTAAACGTGCCCAGCACATTCGATCCGCCGATCGAGTCCGCATGAATCCTGTGGAAGTCGATGCCGAACCGCATGTTGTGCCGCTTGTGGCTCCAACTCACGAAGTCCGAGAACGTAATGGTCTGGTTTACCGTATTGCTCGGCGTCGAATCCGTCAGCCCGGCCAGTCCGGTCACTCCGATCGACGGCACGCCGAAATAGAAGGGGTTGTTGTAGATCGTGGGGTTGGCCACCAGCACGCCCGCCGTTACCGCCGGATTCGCCGGACCATTGGTGAAGTAGTTCGCCGCCGTATTCAGCGAGCGGTTCCAGCCCGCCGTCGCGGTGCTGTTCAACCGGCCATAGCCCACGGTGTATGAGCTGGTAAAGCTGTAACCGTTCGTCTCGGTCTTGCCACCAAGCAGCGGCGAATAATTCTGCGAGCTACCCGCACTGTGCGAATACGCGAAGTTCTCCGCAATGCTCTGCCGCAGCACCGGCGGCACATTGCGGTTCTGTCCGCCGCCGCCGCCGCCGCGCATCCCGCCGGCTCCACCTCCGCCAAAGCCGCCGCGCCCGCCGCGCACCGGAGCCGATCCAAAGCTGCGGTTATACCGCGCCGACACCTGCGACTGGTGCGTCTCGGTCGCCGTGATTGTCTGGAAGTCGTATGTCGTCCCAAGCGGCGTAATGTTCGGCAACGGATAGTAGCTCAGCAGCGCCTGCGTCGCAGCGGAGTTGATGTCCGTCACCGGAACGCAAGCGGTAGGGCTCGCGTCGATCGCAAGCAGGCGCGGGTCGCAATTGGTCTTCCCATATGGCTGCCCCGTCTTCGGGCTGTAGACGAGTTGTCCCGCAGAGAACGGCTGGGCCTGGAACGCGGGCGTTAGATCGCCATAGCGCTGGGCTAACGTCGGAACCGTATCCTGCGCGATGCTCGACCGTTTGTTCCGTGTCTCCTGCACGCTCAGGAAGACGAACTGCTTCGGATTGGGCGTCGTCAGGCGCGGAATGTATGGAGTCCCGGTAAAGCTCGCTACCAGCGTATTCGTATCCGATGGCGGCTTCGCCACCGGCCGGCCCGTCACCGAGAACGGAATCGCGTCCAGCGCGCTGTTCGAGCCGTTGTAGCCGATCGACCCATGCCACGCATTCGGATTCTGCCCGCGGAAGCCTCTAAATCCTCCACCACCGAATCCGCCGCCGCCTCCACCGCCGCCGCCGCCGCGCCCGCCTCCACCACCGCCACCACCAAATCCTCCGCCCGGGCCGCCTCCGCCCGGCCCGCCACCCGCCGGTCCGGCGAAGCCGCCGCCTGCGCCTGGGCCACCGTCAGGACCGCCGAAGGTGCCTGCTTGCATTACCCCGGTCAACGTTCCCGCGATGTCGCCGTTGGTGAAGCCGTTGCGCTGCATGTCCTGAATCCGGTTGCGCAGATCGTCCTCGCTGAATCCCGCGAGACCGTTGATCTGACCCTGTTGTCCGCTTACCGCAATTGATTCGCTCGTCGATGCCGCTGCGGATGAATCCCCCGCCATCCCGCTGAGGGAGGGCAGTTGCGCGCCGGTGTTCTCCTGACCCACAGTCGCATCCGCCATCAGCGGGTCTTCGGTTCCCTGTACCGCCAGCGACTGGGTGCCGCGACCCACCCTGGCAACCGCTCCGCCGGCGCCGGTGCGAGGACCGAGGCCGGCCCTGGGTGCGGTTGTCGAAGCGGTTGTTGTACCCGCTGCCGCAGCCTGTTGCGCAGCCACTCGCGAGGCGAGGTCCATCTTAAAGTCCGCCGTCAGCGTGGGCAGGACGCCATTCCCGCTGGCCGCGTTGACGACAACTTCCTGCGTCGCTGGTGCAAACCCAGTCAGCTCAGTCTTCAGAACATAGCGCCCATCGAGCGGCACAGCCATCTGAAACGCGCCATCGATACCGGTCGTGGTCGCGTACTTTTTGCCGGACACAATATTAGTCGCGGTGATCGCGACGCCGGGCAGCGGAACTCCGCTGGCCTTCACCGTGCCCTTAATCGTTCCACCCTGGGGCGCGGCAGCGACAACCGGCGTGGTTGCTTGCGCAGCCGGCTCTGGGGCGGCCGGCGAAGTGGGGAGGGCCGTCGGCTCAGGCGCCTGCGCCAGAGCCGTCGCGCCAGAGCTGAGGGCAGCCGCCAAAATCACCGCACCCATGGTCGCCATTCCTATCGCCTTCATCCCGTTCACTCGCCGCACGCACACTCTCCCGTAACAAAGCCAACGCATTGGCAACCTGCAACGACCATCAGCGACGGCATTGGCGGCAATCACCTTGGCCACTCCAGAGACAAGACAGGCTTCGGTCCGCGCTCTCACTTTAAATGCCTGCTATTGAGAAGGCGCGGAAGGCATCTGCGCCTGATTAGTCCAATAAACACGTTTCATTGCTTATCGTTCCGCCACGTCCCAAAAAGTTCGGCGGGGAATCTGCTAGTACAGACGGGAAGCTGGCTTGAAAGGACTCTACCGGGGCCGGAATAATTTGCCGTCCGCGATTTGCGATAAACTCCCGCCATGCATGACATTGCCCGCGGTGCGCAGGATGACACGCACATTGAAACCCACTTCGAGTCCACCGAGGCCGTCCGTGACGTGGTCATTGGCCTGTCCGACGGGCTCACCGTTCCCTTCGCGCTTGCCGCCGGACTCTCCGGAGCACTCTCCGGCGAGGTCCGCGGCGCTCACATCGTCGTTTTAGCCGGGCTGGCTGAGATCGCTGCCGGATCGATCGCCATGGGCCTGGGCGGATACCTGGCCGCGCGCGGCGATGCGGAACATTACGCCTCCGAACTGAAGCGCGAGCAGACCGAGGTCGTCACCCGTCCCGACGACGAGGCCGAAGAGATCTACGAGATATTCCGCCAATATTCCGTCTCCCGCGAAGCCGCGGCGCCGGTGCTCGCCGCGTTGCAGGAGAACCATCCCGCGTATGTCGACTTCATGATGCGCTTCGAACTTGGCCTGGAGAAACCTGCAGATAGCCGGGCCCACCGCTCGGCGCTGACCATCGCCTTTAGCTACATTGCGGGCGGACTGGTGCCGCTGCTGCCTTATATGTTCGTCGGAGGAACCGCGTCGCTGATTCCGGACACCGCCGCAGCGTTGAAGTTGTCCGTGCTGGTGACGCTGGTGGCGCTCGCACTCTTTGGTGCGCTGAAAGGCCGGCTGGTCGGTACGGGTGCTCTTCGCAGCGGGCTGCAGACGTCGCTGATCGGCGGCGCGGCGGCAGCAGCAGCTTACAGCCTCGCCCATTTGCTTAACCACACCTGACGCGGGAGCCTTCCGGCGCAAACAGCGACTGCAGAGGCTGCGGCTGGCGGAAAAAGTGCAGTCGCGTGTCGTCTATGGGACACATCGCGTTTCTCGTGGACGACAGGTACTCCTCCTGCGAAAGTAACTCGCAGGCCAGTTACTGGTAACAGGCTTTTTGGCCATCCGTACTCGTTTGGATTAAATAGGCCTATTTACTTGCGAAAAGTGCAAATGTTTGCCTAATTTGTGTAACAAATCTCTGCACAATTTGCGCAGTTCATCTTTATGAGGTATCCGCTCGAGCTTGCGTCTGCGAATGTTTGCGCCTAATTCACCTGACGAACTTTGGCCCATCGATTGCACATACCCAGTGCAATTGTTCCGGAATGACCAGGACCCAATGGTCCTCGCCACCAGGACACCCGCGACCGTGGTGGCATGGAGAGCCCGGAGCTCCTCCAGTCACCCGATCCGGGCGATGTCAGACGCAATGCTGCACCATGCAAGCCTGGATTCCGTGAAGTGCTTTCTGACCTGTTCTCTATGAGCCCGCGCCGCAAGCTGACGCGGGCTCTCTACTTGTGTGGGAAGTGTTGGCGGCATCCCGCTGTGCGACCATGAGGAATGACTTTGGTGGCGAGCGGAGCAGTCGTAGCGATAACGCGGCGCGCGGCGGATCGGCTGCGGGCGGGACATCTTTGGGTCTACCGGTCGGATGTGGATCGGATCGCGGCTCCGCCGGGTTTGACGGACGCAGCGGCAGAGACGATTCCGCCCGGCGCGCTGGTGACCGTTACAGACGGACGCGGAATCCCGCTGGGAACAGCGCTGTACAGCGCGGGATCGGAGATCGCGCTGCGCATGGTGTCACGCCAGCCCGGATTGAGTCGCGCGGACTATCTTGGCCAGTTGCGGGAGCGATTGCTGGCAGCGCTGAAGTTGCGCGAGGCACTTGTACCCGAGGCGTTTGCGACGGCAAGCAGCGCGGCGGCGCAGACGAATGCTTGCCGGCTTATCTTCGCAGAGGCGGACTGGCTTCCGGGAATCATCGCGGACCGCTACAACGAGATTGTTGTGCTGCAGTTGCTGACCCAGGGCACGGCGCAGGACGATGTACGCCACGTCCTGGTCGATGTGCTGGCAGGGCAGCCCTGGGTCGGCGTAATCGTGGAGCGGCCGGACGCCCGCATTCGCGCATTGGAGCATCTGGAGCAAGCGCCTGAAGCGCCTGGTTTTGTTCGGGGCGGCGGTGAAGCGGCGCTCAAGACGGTCTTCACCATCAATGGCCTGCGCTTCCACTTCGACACGGCATCGGGGCAGAAGACTGGAGCGTTTCTCGACCAGAGACTGAACTACGCGGCCGCCGCAAGATATGCGCGGGGCAGAGCGCTCGATGTCTGCACGTATCAGGGCGGATTTGCGCTGCATCTGGCGCGTGCGTGCGCGCGGGTGACCGGAGTGGATGCGAGCCGCGCTGCGCTGGAAGTGGCAGATCAGAACCTGGAGTTGAATCCCGGGCTGGCGGCCAAGGTGGACTGGATTGAAGCGGACGCGTTCGAGCTGCTGCGCGACTTCTCCGAGGCCGGAGAGCGGTACGACACGATCGTTCTTGATCCGCCGGCGTTCGCCAAGTCGAAGCGCGCCGCGGAAGGAGCGATGCGCGGCTACAAGGAGCTGAACCTGAGGGCTCTGAAGATGCTGAAGGCTGGCGCGGATGGGGGCGGAACGCTGGTGACGTGCTCGTGCTCGCACCATGTAGGGATGGAGGAGTTCATCGCGGTGGTGCGGTCGGCGTCGGAGGATGCGGGACGGAGCGTGCAGGTGCTGGAGATGCTCGGCGCCGCGCCGGATCATCCCGCGGTGCTGACTCTGCCGGAGACGAGTTATCTGAAGTGCCTGATCTGCCGGGTTGTTTAGGGATAGTTGCTGGTTGTTGGTTGTTGGTTGTTGGTTGCGCTCGGCGGAGAGTTCTAGAATCACAGTTGGATTACATGGCGGAATTCGCGCAAATCGGGAATGAACAGCCAGGGCCCGCGATGGCCTATGCTTCGAAGCCGCGCGCGACTGTGCTCTGGTTGCAGGGCATCACGTTGGTGTGGATGCTAGTCGAGTTCGGCGTGTCGGCGTATGCAGCGGCAACGGCGCGCAGCCCGGCGATGCTGGCCTTCGGCTCCGACAGCCTGGTGGAACTGATGTCCGCCAGTGTTGTGCTGTTGCAGTGGGTTCCGGGCATGCGGATCTCGGAGCGTAGAGCGAGCCGTGTCGCGGCGGTACTGCTGTTTGTGCTCGCGGGGGTTGTTGGGGCGATTGCTATTGCGTCGCTGGCGCTGCGGGCGCGGCCTGAGACAAGCTGCTCCGGCATCGCAATCACGATCGCTGCGCTGATCGCGATGCCTGTTCTGGCATCTTTGAAGCGCCGGGAAGCTCGGCGCAGCAACAATGCGGCACTGGCCGCCGATGCGGTGCAATCCGCAACATGCGCCTATATTGCGCTGATTGCGCTGGCCGGCCTCGCGGTCAATGCAATGTGGCACATCGCATGGTTCGATTCGATTGCCGCGGTGGCGATCATTCCCATCCTCATCCGGGAGGGTAGATCGGCTTGGCAGGGGTATGCGTGCGGATGCTGCTGAAGGAAATGCAGCCTAGTGTAGTGCGTCACGCAGATGGGCAATTATTCAGCAGCCATCAAGAAGCGAATCACAGAGTTCACAGAGCGAAAGAGAGATCACAGAGGTCTTATTTCCCAGCGGATTTACTCTGTGCTCTCTCCATTTCTCTGTGGTCTCTGTGATTCGCTCTTTGCCAATAGCCCGCAAAATGACGATTGTGCGGCCGCAAACGCGACAGGGCCGGGATGGCGACGCGATAACGTTGCAACCGCGCGCGATCCCGGCTCGTCAGGAAAGCTTTTACTGCCCTGCTTCGATGCGTGGGGTGATGAGGCCGATGTTGTCGACTTCGGCCTGGTGGCCCATGTCGATCACTTCGGCGACCTTGGCGAAGTCGAGGTCTTTATCGCCTTTGACGAACATCACCTTTTCCTGGCGTGCATTGAAGATCTCCGCCAGTTTCGGCTCGATTGCCGACTTGGCAAACGTGTCCGAGTTGATCATGTAAGACGGCTCGCCCTTGCCGTTCGCCAGCACCGAGACGACGATGGTGCGGTCGTTCGGCTCCGACTGATCCTTGTTCTTGGGTGGCTGCGGGACCAGCGTATTCAGCCCCTTCGGCGTCACCGGCACGATCACCATGAAGATAATAAGAAGTACCAGAAGAACGTCGATCATCGGAGTAACGTTGATCTCCGACATCGCACCGCCTTTACCACCACCGCCCATTCCCATAGTAATTCTCCTTATTTCTGCTGCCGCGATAGTTACGCTGGCAGGCGCTGCTGCAACTTATTTCTTGGGCGCCGGAGTCTCATCCATTTCGCGCTTTTCGGTGAGCAGGCCGAGCTGGCTGACTCCCGCTGTGCGGATCTGGTCCACTGCGTCCATCACCTTACCGTAGTTGGCGCGAATGTCCGCGCGCATGTAAACCTGCTTGTCGGTCTTGTTCTCGAGCTTGGCAGCGATCTTCGATCCCAGATCGTCGATGGTCACCAGGTCGCCGCCGAGGTAGGTACGGCCATCGCGGGTTACGGCCACGGTGACTGCGTCTTCCTTATTGGCGTTATCCATGATGATCGCCGCATTGGCGACGGGCAACTCGACGTTGACCTTGTTGTTCAACATGGGCGTAATGACCATGAAGATAATCAGAAGCACCAGCATCACGTCCACCATGGGCGTGACGTTGATGTTGGAGTTGACCTTCTTGCCTTCTTCGCGCTTGTTGATTCCCATAAGAGTGCTTCCCCGTCTGATCTTGCCGGCGTCTGCCGTTTCGTTTCGGTCAGAGTCCCTGCGTACTCATGCGCCTCCGGAGCCGTTCGCTTGTCGGCCTCCGGAGGCCATGACGATCCGAGTGATCCCGATTCTCCCCTGCCGATTTCGCCCGGCAGGGCGCCACTCCTACTGGTGGCTCTGCTTAATGAAGTAGTCCACCAGTTCGCTGGAGCTGTTGTCCATCTCGACGTCGAACGCTTCCACCTTATTGGTGAAGTAGTTGAACGTCATAACGGCGGGGATGGCGACGAGCAGACCGAACGCGGTGGTAACCAGCGCTTCCGAGATACCGCCGGCGACAGCGCCGATACCCGAGGTCTTCTGCGTTGCGATCGCCTGGAAGGCATTCAGAATTCCGACGACGGTGCCGAACAGGCCGATAAAGGGTGCGGTCGATCCGATGGTCGCCAGTCCGCCCAGGCCGCGCTTCAGCTTGGCGTGAACGATGGCTTCGGAGCGTTCGAGGGCGCGCTGTGAACTCTCAACCTGCTCCTCGGTGATGCTGCCGCCCGAACCGAAGCTGCGGAACTCCTGCAGGCCGGCGGTGACAACTTCGGCGAGGTGCGACTTCTTGCTGCGGTCGCCGAGCTTGATCGCCTCGTCCAGACGGCCTTCCTTGAGCGCGCCGGCAACCTTGGGCGCAAATTCGCGCGACTGTTTGCGGGCGGCGGAGAAGTAAAGCGCACGGTCAATCATGACGGCGAGCGACCAGATCGACATGATGAACAGGATCACGACCACACATCTGGCCAGGTTTCCCATATTGCCCCACAGTTGGAGCGGGCTGAAGCCGACTGTCGGCGCCGCTTCCTGGAAGAACATGGCAACGGGTGCGTGAGCGAAGTTTGCGAGATGAGCGAGAATCACTGGGATCTTTCCTCCTGATTTATGTGAAACGTAAGACGGGATCGAACAAACACGATCAGACGCGATCGAGAATGTTTACTGCAAGTTTCGGATGCGCAGGCCGGAATTCCAGTTGTGAAGCCGGCCCGCCTGAAAAGCTCTGCGAGAAGTTGCGCCGGGGTTTAGCTGCCGCCGAAGGTGAAGTTGACGTTGATAGTCGTCTCAACTTCGGTGGGCTCCCCGTTGAGAAGATAGGGCTTGTAGCGCCAGCGCGATACAGCATCCCTCGCGCTGTTGGTGAGCATCGGGGGACCGCTGATCACGTTGAGTTGCTCGATCGTTCCCTGCTTCGAGATGATGGCGTGCAGGACAACCACTCCCTGGACGTGGGCTGCCTTGGCGATTGGCGGATAGACCGGCTGCGGCTGCGAGAGCGCCATGCCGGCGACAGTTCCGCTCGAGACGCGCACTGGGCCAGTCGGTTTCGGAGCGGCCCTGGTCACGACCGGGGGCGCAGTTCCAACGCCGCCCATGACGCCACCGAGGACACCGCCGCTGCTACCCATGCCGGACATGCCGGCGACTCCCGCCATCTGCTGCGGGGGAGCGGCGTCTTCCTTCAGCATTTTGATGTCTTTCGGAATCTTGGTGGGCGCATGCAGGCCCTGGTCGATCTCCGACACCATGTGCACCGGCTTGAGAACCTGTGCCGGCGGAGGTGGCGGCGGGGGCGGCGGAGGCGGAGGCGGTGCAACCAGCATCGCCGTCATTGCCGTGGCCGGCAGCGCTTCAGGATATAGAAGCGGGATCAAAATCATGGTGGCCAGAATGGCAAGGTTGAAGAGGGCCGTCAAAAGCATCCAGCGACCAGTTTTGGTCTTCAGCCTGCCACTCGATTCCATCATTGAGTCTTCAAACATGGACATCCTCGCGAAAAACGTTCTACCCAGCTTAGACACCGCAGTGCGTCAAATTGTTCCCGGGGCCGAAATGTCAATCCCCCTGAATGGGGACGGACGGCCAAAAGTGGCCGTCCGGGAATCTTATACGAAAATTCACCCTGCTGGTAGGCGGATCGCGAACTTTCCCGTCTTATGCCCGGGCGCGCAAAGTTCGTCTCACCCTTAGGCGGTGACCTCAGCGGCTGAAGCCGCGATGATCTTGCGTCGTTTACGGCACGGATAAATCCGTGCCCTTCCGCATACGGTGTTTCTCAGCAACCTCTTACGCTCGAGCGCGCTTTGCCGGGAGACTGGCAACCTTGCCCCTGCTCTTGCGCCAGTCCTGGTAGGCCACCAGCATGGGAGCGGCGACCGCGATGGACGAGTAAGTGCCAATCAGAATTCCGACTACCAGCGCGAACGAGAAGCCGCGCAGCACCGGTCCGCCGAAGAGGAACAGACTCATCACCGTCAGGAAGGTCAGCCCCGAGGAGATGACCGTCCGGGTCAAAGTCTGGTTGATACTGCGGTTTACGACGTCGGCGAGGCCCTCCCGGCGCGAAAGTGCGAGGTTTTCGCGGATGCGGTCGAAGACGACGATGGTGTCGTTCATCGAGTAACCGATCAGGGTGAGAATGGCGGCGATCACCGTCAGGGTTATCTCCTGGTTGGTCAGGCTGAAGGCGCCTACGGTGATCAGCGTGTCGTGGAAGACAGCGACGACGGCCGCGACTCCATAGATCAGCTCAAACCGGAACCAGAGGTAGACCAGCATTCCAATCAACGAATAGCCCGTCGCCAGCCACGCCTGCTTCTGGAGCTGCTTACCCGCGGTGGGTCCAACGATGTCGACACTGGGCAGACCGAAGCCGGAGTCGTGGTAATTCGAGTGCAACGCGTCTTCCACTGCCTGGCGGCCGGCGTCATGGGCCTGGTCGGTCGCGGTCGACAGCGGCAGCGAGATCATTACGTCATTTCCCTGCTGTCCGGTGACCGCGGAGATGCGCTGCGTGGTCGCATCGTGAATGCCGGCCTTATCCAAGGCCTGGCGGATGTGGTCCTCGTTCGGCGGCGCGTCGAACGGGACCGTGATCTGGGTGCCGCCCTTGAAGTCCACGCCACGGGGTATGCCGTGCCAGAACAGCATGCTCAGGATGCCAGCCACCGAAAAAATCAGCGAAAAGCTGAGGAAGTACCACTTCCTGCCCAGCCAGTCGACATTTGCGTCACGAAACAGTTCCACTTGAAACTCCAGTTCTCAGTTCAGTTGTCAGTTCTCAGTTGTCAGTTCTCAGTTGGGTCTACCCGTCTTGCTGGCGGTAACTGAGAACTGCGAACTGACAACTGAGAACTTCCTTCTAAATCGACAGTTCAGCGCCACGTTCCTTCGACCCGAGAATGGCATCGAAGATCACGCGCGAAACGAATACCGCTGTAAACAGGTTCGCCAACAGACCAAAGGTGAGCGTGACCGCGAACCCTTTGACCGGGCCCGTTCCGAACAGGAACAGGATGCCGGCCGAGACGATCGTAGTGACGTGGGTATCGACGATGGTGATCCAGGCGTGGCCGAATCCCTGCTGCACGGCCGCGGCGGCCGTCTTGCCGGCACGCAATTCTTCGCGAATGCGTTCAAAGATCAGTACGTTGGAGTCAACGCCCATACCTATGGTCAGGATGACGCCCGCAATTCCCGGCAGCGTCAGCGTTGCGCCGGTGAAGCCCATGAACCCGAGCAGAATGACCAGGTTGAGGATCAGCGCCAGATCGGCATTGATGCCCGAGCCGCGATAGTAGATCAGCATGAATGCCATGACGGCCAGCATTCCGGCGATAGCAGCGACAATGCCCTGATGGATGGAAGCGGCGCCTAAGGATGGTCCGACGGTGCGCGTTTCGAGGAACGAGATCGACGCCGGCAGCGAACCTGTGCGCAACATCAGCGAAAGGTCGTCGGCCTGCTGCCTGGTGAAGCCGCCCTCAATCTCGCCCGAGTCGCGAATGGGCGAGTTGATCGACGCTACTTCGCGCACCTTGTTGTCCAGAACGATCGCCATGGAGCCGGGATCGGAGCTGTCCCGGCTGTGGGCCGAGGTGTATTTGAAGAAGCGGTCGCCGGCCTCCGTGGTCAGCGTGAACCGGATGTTCGGACGGCCGTTCTGATCGGTCGAGGGCTGGGCGTCGCGGAAGTCCAGGCCTTCGACGACTGCCGCGCGCTGCAGCACCCAGGTCTGCTCTGGGTTACCCGCTGAGCCCGATCCACGCACTAACTCATCTTCGGGCGGGAGCGCGCCACCGAGCGCCTGAAGTGCCGCCTGGTCGGACTCATACGGCTGGCCGACGACGGCATGAATCTCGAGCCTCGCGGTCGACTGAATCACATCTTCCACGCGGGCCGGATCGTCCACGCCGGGCAGTTCCACGACAATCTCGTTGTCGCCCAGACCGTACTTTTGCACCGGTGTCTCGTTCACGCCGAGGCTGTTGATGCGCTGGCGGATCGTCTCAATCGACGTGTCGAGCGTGCGCGTCTCCAGATCGCGGATGGAGCCGGGCTTCATGGTCAGCGTCCAGCCTCCGTTGGGGCTGGTGGTCACGTCGTAGGCGTTGTAATCGACGCCCTGCAGAATGCCGCGGGCCGACGACGCGTTCGCCGCACCAACGCCGCTGATGGCGATCTTCTCCTGGTGCGCCGGATCCAGTTTGGCCACCGCAGCTCCGGTTACGCCGGCCTTGCTGAAGTCGTCCTGAATGCGCTCGACGTCGCGGTCGGTGGTCGTCCGGATTGCCTCTTCCACGTGGACCACCAGAACCAGGTGAGTCCCGCCCTTGAGGTCGAGACCGAGTTTAATGCGGTCGGTAAGCGCCTGTTTCAGCGCGGCTGGAGTCAGGCCGCCCGGAATTCCGAAAATGCCGTAGCAGAACACCAACAGTATTGCGATGATGATCGCTGTCTTGCCCTTAAGATTGCCCATTGCTTCCTTTACTCAAACTCTGCGGTGGCGACGCACGCCCTGACAACTGAGAACTGACAACTATTTTTTACTCGTCCGGCGTGGTCACCGCTGCGATAGCGCTCTTTACAAATTCAAGCTTGATATTGTCCGGCGGAACGCGCAATTGAACCACATCATCCTTGACTGAAATAATGATTCCGCGAATGCCGCCGTTGGTGGTCACCCGGTCGCCGTTCTTCAATTCGCTGAGCATCTGCTGCCATTTCTTCTGCTTCTTCTGGTTTGGCGCAATCATGAGGAAGTACATCGCCGCGACGAACACCAGCAGCAGAAGCGGTTGTAACCCGAGAGAACCCATCTAAATTCCATCCTTCTTGCTTCACTTGCTTTTCTACCAACCGTCGCACGTCGATCATCGCCCGAGCATGCCCCGGGGCTGCATCCAGACCCACAGCCAGGCCTGGGAGTCATTGTCTGGAAAGCTGCGGACGGCGACCGTTCGACAACCTTGCCTTGCGACGCTTAATATGCCGCGCGCAGCAAGCCGCCTTGGGCCCGCGAACAGGCCCAGCCCTCTAAGTCTCGCGTATGGGTCCGCCCCTGTCAAGAAAACGATGGCGCGAGCAGGTGCGAATTGCGCCCGCGAAGGTTTTCCCGTCAGAAGGCCAGTTCGCACCAAGACAAAAGAAAATTGAACAGGCGGTCGGTTTCCATGGATAATGGGACGCACAGAACCACCCTTCAAAACCTGCCGGGCCTCGCAGGGATATGGGGCAATCCATCGCCTCTGTTACGCCGCAGTGCCGTCAACTCTCAAATCTGATCTCTCCCCGAGGCTTATGGATCAGAACCTGTCTGCATCCCGCGAAATGACCTCCGCAGCAGGCGCTGTCGCCGGCGTGCTGACGGCTGCCGCGGTTCCGGATTACGTGCTTACACCAGCGGCTGGCCCAGCCCCCTGCAATGAGTCCAAGGCCGGACTCCTGACCCTGCTCAAGGAGATCTGGCAGGGATGCTGGAAGCGCGATTCCTGGACATCCGCTGCCCTGCTCCGCCTCTTTGGCGTCTTTGCGCTCGCCGGCGTCGTATCGTGGCTTGGCATCGTACTGTCCCACCAATCAGAGGGCGTCGCAACCATCTGGCTCTCGAACGGCCTCGTCTTCGGTCTGCTGATTACGCAGCCGAAACAACGCTGGCTCGCGTACTTCATCGCCGGGCTTACCGCGGACACGCTTGCCGACATGCTCTACGGCGATCCGTTTCGGCTGGCGGCCGGGGTTTCGATTGCGAATTCCGTCGAAGTGGTCGCTTCCTGTGTCCTGCTGACGCTGTGGTTCGGCTCGCCGCTCGACTTGTCCAAGCGCAGGTCGCTGGTCGGCTTTCTCCTGATCTCCGTGTTGGGAGCGACGGCCCTGACGAGCGCGCTCGGCGCCTCGTGGACCCTGCTTCTTGTTCCCGGGCCGCCGTGGTGGCAGATGTTTCGCACCTGGTATCTGGGGGACATGCTGGGCATGGCGTTACTGGCGCCTCTGATCATTATCGTGCAGCGGCCGGCGTTCTTCTCGATGTTCGAGCGCGAACGGCTGGCCCATACGCTGCTCGTTCTCTCCGCTTCGGTGGTTGCGACCGTTCTCATCTTCACGCACGACACCGACCCGCTGACCTTCTTCTTATTTCCGGCATTCCTGCTGGTAGCGTTTCGCCTCGGACTCCCGGGCACCGTGGTCAATATCCTGCTGGTCACGCTGATGGCCATCGGCTTTACCGTGAAAGGCCACGGGCCGCTGATGCTGATCGCAGGCGATCACATGCTGTTGCATCGGATCGTGATTGCGCAGATTCTGGGCGCTGTCGCAATCTTCACGATGTTCCCCGTGGCAGCGCTGCTTGAGGAGAAGAACGAGCTCAAGGACTCGCTCGCCGCGAGCGAAAAGAGGTTCCGCAGTCTTGCGCACGCCGACGAGCTGACCGGACTCTGGAACCGGCGCGCCTTCAATCTCCAACTGGAGACGGCCTGGCAGGACGCTCTCGCCCGCAACAAGCCATTGGCGCTCCTGCTGCTCGATGCCGATCTGTTCAAGCAGTACAACGACCTCGTCGGCCACCTGGGCGGAGATGACTGCCTGCGCGGTATCGCCGGCGTGATCTCCGGAATCGTGGAGGCGGATAACGGAATCGCGGCTCGCATCGGCGGAGAGGAATTCGCCGTGATCCTGCCCGACACCTCGCAGGTGCACGCTCTCAAAGTCGCCGAGGAGATTCGGCGCGCCACCGCGTGTCTCGCGCTGCGACACCCGTCCAGCCCATCCGGCGTGCAGACCGTCAGCCTCGGCGTCGCGGCCATGGTGCCGAGCAGCGGGCAGGGTTCGATCAGCCTGGTGATGCAGGCGGATCAGGCTTTGTACTCGGCTAAGCTGTCGGGGCGGAATCAAGTGGCCTGCGCGTAGGGCTCTGTTCGAGGCACGTGGACAGCGCATCCGGTGAGCGAATACGATCGGGGCGATCACACGAGGGCGAAAGAGATGGAGACGCACTCTGCACGACGGCTTTGCCTCTTATTGTTGGTAGCTGCTGCGTACGTTGTTGCCAACGGGTGTTTGATCGCACAAGATAGCTTCAAACTTCCGCCCGTGGTACACAGCGTTCGCGCCAGTCACGCTGGTCCAGGGATGATCGAGGCGCAGCAGCCCGAATTCCCGGCGGAGATCACCATCTCCAATCACGGCGACAAAGACTGGCTGCAGTTCACGCAGGCGATCAGCCGGACGCGGACGGAGATCGTCTCCGTGAAGCTGGGGTGGGCGTACGTTCTGGCGGGCGGCCTGGACTTCCACGCGGGCGAGTTGGTGACGCCGGCCGGCGGAGTGGCGGGGGGCAATTCATTCCCGATTCCGGCCCAGAATGTCGCGCCGCGCGCGGATGCGAAAGACTTCATCGCGTTTGTGGAGGAAGTGACGCTGGTGGATGGAACCGTCTCGAACGCGGATCACGCCAAGATCACCGCCTTTTACACGATGTGTTGCACCGGGCCAAATGCGGGCAAGGTCGTGCTTCCGCCTGTGATTCCGCGCAAGCAGCAGAATGTGGCCGGAGGGCGGCCGGCACCGGGCCGCCAAGGACGCCAGACCTGAAGCCGATTTCGTTCGATATTGTCTCGTTCCGGAAGGCGGAGCAGCGAGGGCGCGGCAGAGAGATGCCGGCGGACGGCGACTTTATTGCCTATCACGGCTCGACTGTCGACAGCCTTCTCCTATTTGCGTATGGCGGCCTGAAGAAGGACTACTTCCTCATCACCGGCGAGCCGGATTGGGTGAAGGACGATTTCTATGAGTTCCAGGCAAAAGTAGGCCCGGAGGACGTGGCCACCTGGAAGAAGATGACGCTGACCGACAAGCGCTTTATGATGCGCGCACTGCTCGAACAGGCGCTCAAGGTGAAAGTCCACGACGACACTTCCGACCACCCGGTCTACAACCTGGTAGTCGCAAAGGGCGGCCCCAAGCTGATGAACTACGAGCCGGGCGATACGGTTACGCCTCCGGGAGGCCAGCCGCTTACAGGCAAGGTGCTGGTCTGGTTCGATCCCTTCAACCTCACTTGCCAGGACGAGACCATGGCGGATTTGGTCAACTCAATGTCCGGACCGGACCGCGCTGGACGCGTCGTGATCGACAAGACCGGATTGACGGGCGTCTACGACTTCGTCGTGCCCATCCCCTTCCGGACCTTGCCGCAACAGTTCCAGCAGATGGCGGATGACGCCGGCGTGCCCAGCGTCTTTGACGGGCTCAAGCAGTTGGGGTTGCAACTGGTCCCGGCAAAGGGGCCCATCGACGGCATCGTCGTCGACCATATCGAGAAGCCGGAGACGAACTAAGCGCGATCTACAGGTATCCTGTTCCTGTCGCCCCTCGGGGCGCACCAGGAGATTCATGTGTCGATCCAGATTCATGTGTCGATCCAGGACGATATCGCCGCGCTGGTTGTTCAGGAGTCGATGCTCACGCTGCCCGGCTTTACGCCGGACACCGCATGGCAGATCGGCACTACGCTGCGCGACCTCGCCATTGCGCGCAACGTCGGCCTGGTGATCGATGTTCGCCGCTTCGGTTCGCCGCACCAGCAACTCTTCTATTGCGCGCTGGCCGGCACCACACCCGACAATCAGCGCTGGGTGCAGCGCAAGGTCAACGTCGTCGCGCGATTCCACAAAAGTTCGTACCACGTCGGCCGCCTGCTCGAGACCACCGGCCTGACCTTCGGCGCTCGCTATAACCTGCCGGAGGAAGACTACGCAGCCCACGGCGGCTGCTTCCCGATCACCGTCGCGGGGGCGGGAATCGTTGGCAGCGTCACCGTCTCCGGCCTGCCTCAGCGTGAGGACCACAACCTCGTCGTCGAAGCGCTCTGCATGGTCACGGGGCGCGACAACGCGGCGCTGCGACTTCCACCTGAGTAGGGGAGCATCACGATGGCACTTCGCAAGGGTCCGGTGCGCAACCTTCTGATCGCTGCGGCGATCGCGGCACTCCTGTTCGCCTTCGTCGCCTGGCAACTGGCGCGGGTGACTCGAACGGCCGCCGCACAGTCCACCGGCCCTATTCAGCACATCGTGGTCATCATGCAGGAGAACCGGTCATTTGACCACCTCTTCAACGGCTTCCCCGGCGCCGACACGGTCCAAAGTGGCATGAATCACGGCGTGCGGGTCCCGCTCAAGCCCGTTCCCCTGGGCAACGGCACCGACGTCGATCACACTCACACCGGATGGTGGCAGCAGTGGGACAACGGCAAGATGGACAACTTCGCCAACCGGGGCTCGATGCTGCCGTATACCTACATCCTGCCCAGCGAAACGGGCCCTTACTGGACACTGGCGAAGAACTTTACTCTCGGCGACCGCATGTTTCAGTCCAACACTGGGCCCAGCTTCGTCGCCCACCAATACATGATCGCCGGACAGTCCGGTGGCGCGTCCGAGAACCCCAACAGCTTCGTCTGGGGCTGCGACGCCAATCCCAGGTCGCGCGTCGCTC
>DASWCA010000002.1:0-4425 GCA_036390355.1 Acidobacteriaceae bacterium | reverse complement strand
AGCGTGTCGGCGTCGCATGAACTCGTCGAGATGCTGGTCGACCCGGCGATCAACATCATGACGACGGGCCCCGATCCGAAGGTCATGTACGCCTACGAAAGCGCCGATCCGGTCGAGCAGCTCAGCTTCAAGGTCGACGGCATTCCGATGACCGACTTTGTCTATCCGGCCTATTTCGAGGTCTTTCACAAGGCCGGCTCTGTGCGCTTCGACCCGATGAAGAAGGTCAACAAGCCGTTTCAGATCCTTTCCGGCGGCTACCAGATCATCTTCAAGAACGGAAAGTGGAGCCAGATCTTCGCCTCGGCTTCGAAGAAAAAGCGCTTTGGCCGCGAGGACCGGCGCGGCCACCGGAGCGAACAGCGCATGCAGGCGGCAAGGAATAAGCTGCGGCGAGCCGACAAGAGGAAGATCGAACGGCTGGAGCGCAGGATCTAGCACTGGTCCGGACGGTTTCTCCCATGACGCGGCGCCGCAATCCGAATGCTTCCCGTCATGATTGCTCCACGGCGGCGAACTGACTACCATCACGCCTTTGCGAAACGCGGTGCGCGTCACCGCTGAAAAGGAGGAGTTGATTCATGGGCACCAAATACAAGATTCTGATCATGGGCGCCTCGTACGGTTCGCTGTTGGGGACCAAGCTCGCGCTCGCGGGGCACGCAGTGCATCTGATCTGCCTGCCCGCCGAGGCCGACCTGATCAACAAGGAAGGCGCGATCGTGCGCATGCCGGTCAAGGGTCGTGATGGGCTCGTCGAGATCAACTCGAAGAAGCTTCCGGGCAAGATGTCCGCGGGCGGCATCGCCGGGGTCAATCCCTCCGACTACCATCTGGTCGCGCTCGCCATGCAGGAGCCGCAGTACCGTTCGCCCGGCGTGCGCGAGCTCCTCGCCGCGGTGGCCAAGGCCAAGGTGCCCTGCATGTCGATCATGAACATGCCGCCGCTGCCGTATCTCAAGCGTATTGCGGGCATCGATGCCGATGCCTTGCGGAGCTGTTACACCGACGCAAGCGTGTGGGACGCCTTCGACCCGAAGCTCATGACGCTGTGCAGCCCGGACCCGCAGGCGTTCCGCCCGCCGGAGGAAAAGGTAAACGTTCTGCCAGTGAGGCTCCCGACCAACTTCAAGTCGGCGCGCTTCGATTCGGAGGCCCGCACCGCCATCCTCCGCCGACTCGAATCGGACATCGAAGCGGCCCGCTTCGACGGGATCGAGCTGCCCGTCAAGCTCAAGGTGCACGACTCGATCTTCGTGCCGCTGGCGAAGTGGGCCATGTTGCTCGCCGGCAACTACCGCTGCGTGCTGAAGGACAGCGTGCGCCCCATCAAGGAAGCCGTGCACAGCGACCTCGAAGCGTCGCGCGCTGTATACAACTGGGTGGTCAAGCTCTGCGTGTCCCTGGGCGCGAACGAGAAAGATCTCGTGCCCTTCGAAAAGTACGCCAACGCTGCGCTCTCGCTCCTGACCCCGTCCTCCGCGGCGCGGGCCCTCGCGAACGGCGCACCCAACATCGAGCGCACCGACCGCCTGGTGCAGGCCATCGCGGCCCAGAAAGGCATGCGCTTGGCCGCGGTCGACCAGACCGTCGCTCTGGTCGACGGCTGGCTAGAGAGAAATCGGAAGAAGGCCGCCTGAGAAGCTCGTGAACCACCCTGTCCCCACGGGAGAGCCGCAGTGTCAACGGGAATAAGCGCAAATACGTTACGCGGATTGCAGCATTGCTGCTCCGCCCGGGCTTCGGCGGGGCGACAATACCTGCGATGTTCCTGCCTAAGATAGCGTGACCACATCAGGAGGGTTCTATGAAAAATACACGATTGTTTGCCGTTGTTTTGGTCATGGCAGTTGTGCTGTCAGGGTGCATCTATGCCCACGTCCTGAGCCCGCTGGACACGAACGTGGACAGGACGGTGCTCGGCCAGAAGCTGGGAAAAGCATCCTCATTTTCGGTCCTGGGGCTCGTGGCCTGGGGCGACGCGAGCACCGCGGCCGCTGCGAAGAACGGCGGCATCACGACCGTGAACCACATGGACCGTGAGTTCACCAATATCTTCTTTGGCGTTTTCACCGAATCCACGACGATCGTGTACGGCGACTAACAGGAGTGGAGCCATGAAAACTTTCAGATTAGCGACGGTAGCGGCGACGCTGGCCCTGCTCCTCGCGGGCTGCGGTACGGCGATCATCTATACCCACACGGTCCGGCCACTGACGCTTGACATGCACCGGACCCCCATTGCCCAGACCGAGAAAGAAGGTAGTATTAAACTCATTAAATTCCCGCCGGTGGTCTACTCGGTTGGTCTTGTTGCTTGGGACAGCGCCGCCATCGGAGATATTGCCAAAAAACACGGGCTCCAGGAAATCTACTATGCGGATCTGGAGACATTCAGCATCCTGAACGTCTGGAACGAGTACACCGTCCATGTTTACGGAAAATAGCGCGCCATCGCGCAGGCCTGCAGCCATCGGGTGATCGCCGGATCTCCTCATTTACCACTAACCCGCCCGATCGCGCCCCTCGGGAGGGTGCGGAGGCGAGCGAAATTGACATAAGACAGAGTGCGTGGTTCCAGACAGGTTCCAGCACCAAATTGCGGTGGCGCCGGCGGAAACAGACGCAAAAGGCCTGGAAAATCTCCAGGCCTTTTTCTTTTGTAGCGCTTACCGGCGGCACTCCGGTCGAATTGACGGGATGCACGGAAGACGACGTTACGCAGCTAACGTTGCAACTCGATGACAGGCCTTTCTATACAGATCTGTATCGAATGTGGTAGACTTCGCCCGTTCATTCGTAGTAACGACATAGACAGTTCTGTATACTTTTGAGGTGACCGTGCACCCCCATCGTTCCGGCAAGCTCCCCTCTCGCCCGGCTACCCCGCGAGAGCGCATCGACCAGACCGCCTACGAACTCTTTTCCCGGCACGGTATCCGTGCAGTAGGAGTTGACACCATCTGCGCACGCTCGGGGGTGGCGAAGATGACCTTGTATCGCCACTATCCCTCCAAGGATGACCTCGCCCTTGCCTTCCTGCGCCGCCGCGAGGAGTTGTGGACGCGTTCCTGGCTGCAACAGGAGGTGGAACGCCGCGCGCACAAGCCAGCCGAGCGGCTGCTCGCTGTTTTCGATGTCTTCGACAAGTGGTTCCGCAGGTCCGATTTCGAGGGCTGCTCGTTTATCAAAGTGCTGCTGGAGCACGGCGACCGGGGGCACCCCGTTCGAAAGGCTGCGGAAGCCCACATCGAGACGATCCGCGCGTTCCTGACAGGGTTGGCCGCGGATGCGGGCGTGCGCGACGCCGACGCATTCGCACGACGATTGCAAATGGTGATGATGGGCTCCATCGTCGCCGCCTACGCGGGTGACCGGGACGCGGCGCAGCGCGCAAAGGAAGTGGGATTGCTGCTCCTCGTGCGCGCGGGCATCAGGACCGGCAAGGGGATTCAAGCATGACGACATACGCGACCGACCAACAGACTCGCGCCGCGCTTCTCGACAGCCAGCGCCGGGTGCTGGAGCGGATCGCGAATGGCGCGCCGCTGCGAGAGATTCTTGAAACGCTGGTCAGGCTGATCGAGGAGCAGGCGCACGGAATGCGCTGCGCTGTGCTGCTCGCGGATGCACGGCAGCAGCGGCTGAGGTTCGCCGCGGCGCCGAGCATCCCCGAGGATTACAAGGCGGGCATCGACCCGTTCCTGCGCATCGCACCTGACATGGGCTCGTGCGGGACCGCCGCTTTCCTGCGCAAGCCCGTGTACACGCAAGACACCGAGACAGACCCGCTGTGGAAGGGCTGCCGCGAGGTCGCGGTCCGCAACGGACTGCACGCGATCTGGTCGACCCCGATTCTCTCGGACGACAACGCCGTGCTGGGAACGTTTGCGATGTACTACGGGGCGCCGCGACTGCCCTCGTCCGAGCATATCCAACTTATCGACATGGCGACGCAGATGGCGCGTGTGGCGATCGAAGCAAAGGGCAACGAGGAGAAGATTCAAGGCTTGTCGCGCCAAGATGAAGATCGCCTCCGGCTCGTCATCGACACGATTCCCACGATGGCCTGGACTGTGCTACCCGACGGCACCGTCGATTTCGTCAATCAGCGTTGGCTGGAATATACAGGTCTCACTTTGGAGGACGCACTTGAACAACCGACTAGCACAGTTCATCCCGAAGACCTTCCGGGGGTCGTCGAAAAGTGGTTTGTGAACATGGCTGCCGGGGAACCGTACGAGAGTGAAATGCGTTTGCGCCGCGCTGACGGGGAGTATCGCTGGTTCCTGATCCGCACCGTGCCGCTGCGCGATGGGCAGGGAAACATCGTCAAGTGGTACGGAACGAGGGTGGCAAGGGCTGGGATCACTCGGCGCTGGTGCGCGCGCTCGAGCTTCTTGCCAAGCATGAAATCGGGGCCGA
>DASWCA010000001.1:0-2081 GCA_036390355.1 Acidobacteriaceae bacterium | reverse complement strand
CGCCTTCGACGGACAGCCGGGCGGCCTCAGCCGAGACGACGTCCTCGACAACGTCACGCTCTACTGGGTGACGAACACGGCGGTCTCCTCGGCTCGTCTGTATTGGGAAAGCAAGCTGGCCTTTTTCGCCCCCAAAGGGGTCGCGATCCCGGTGGCCGTGAGCGCCTTTCCTGATGAGCTCTATCAGGCCCCGCGGAGTTGGACCGAGCGCGCGTATCCCAAGCTCATCTATTACAATAGGCTCGACAAAGGCGGGCACTTCGCGGCCTGGGAACAGCCGCAACTCCTTTCAGAAGAGCTTCGCGCGGGCTTCCGATCCCTGCGCTAGGTGGAGAGGGGAACGACGGGCGCACTGTGTGCCCGTCGTCCCGGCCCCCGCAGCAGAAACGATGTACTCGTTGGCCGATCTGTCACCGATCCCATTGACTGGTTGGTTGACACTCACCTGAGAAAGGAACGCTCATGTCTCAGACAACCCCCCGCACTGCTGGGCCTCTCAACTAGCTGGTCGCTTCCCAAGTCACGTGGCGAGACGTACGCACAGCGATGCTGGCGTCCCGCATGGTGCAGAGGCGCATCCCTGAGACATCCAAGCAGAGGAAAGGCATACATCATGAAAGCAAACCAGCTCTTGCTCGCGACGAGACACCCCGCAGCGGTTCCATTACCCATTGAAGGGGAGTTGCCTTCTCTGGGCGGCGCGACCGCGTGGCTCAATTCGCCGCCACTCTCGGCGGCCGACCTGCGCGGAAAAGTCGTGCTCATCGACTTCTGGACCTACACTTGTATCAATTGGCTGCGCACCCTGCCCTATGTCCGGGCGTGGGCCGAGAAATACCGGGAGCACGGAGTGGTGGTGATCGGCGTGCACTCGCCTGAGTTCTCCTTTGAGCACGACATCGACAACGTTCGCCGAGCCGCCAAGGACATGCGGGTCGCGTATCCGATCGCGATTGATAACGACTATGCGATCTGGAGTGCGTTCGATAACCACTATTGGCCGGCCCTCTATCTCGTCGATGCGCAGGGCCGTATTCGCTCTCACCAATTCGGCGAGGGCGCCTACGAACAGTCTGAGATGATGATTCAACAGTTGCTGGCCGAGGCCGGCATCAGCGGCATCGCTCATGAACTGGTCTCGGTCGATGCCCAGGGCACTGAAGCTGCCGCCGATTGGGGGGACCTCCGGTCTCCGGAAAACTATGTTGGGGACGCGCGCACCGAGAACTTTGCGTCTCCCGGTGGGGCAGTCGTGGACCAGCCGCGCGTCTATGCTACCCCCGCACACTTCTCGCTCAATCAGTGGGCCCTTGCGGGTGAGTGGACGGTGGGGAGAGAGGCCACATTGCTCAACGAGGCTAATGGGCGCATCGCGTACCGCTTTCACGCCCGCGATTTACATCTGGTCATGGGACCAGCGGCGCGGGGAACGTCCGTGCGCTTTCGCGTGTTCCTCGATGGACAGGCACCGGGCGCGGCTCATGGAAGTGACGTTGACGACCAGGGCAACGGTACGGTTACCGACCAGCGGCTGTATCAACTGATCCGACAACCGAAGCCCATTGCTGATCGGCAGTTCGAGATCGAGTTTCTCGATGCGGGCGTGGAGGCTTTCGCGTTCACGTTCGGCTGATCTACGACAGAGGCCATTCACCCGATCACCGCATTTCAATTGCTGGCCCAAGCCCAAGGAAAGGAACGTCCTGTGGAACACCCGACTTTTTATCGCACGACACAGATAGATGGGCTCTCCATCTTTTACCGAGAGGCCGGCCCCACAGACGCGCCGGCGCTGCTCCTGCTGCACGGACTTCCCTCTTCATCGCGGATGTTTGAGCCGCTCTTCGCCCGACTTGCCGATCGCTCTCACCTGGTCGCGCCCGATTACCCGGGCTTCGGACACAGCGACTGGCCGGACCCGCAAACCTTCGCGTATACGTTCGATCACTACGCCCAGATCATAAATCACTTCACCGAAGCGCTCGGGCTCTCGCGCTACACGCTGTACATGCAGGATTACGGCGGCCCCGTGGGTTTTCGCATGGCCCTGGCCCATCCCGAGCGGATCGAGGCGCTTATCG